>NZ_JAYRLZ010000020.1:0-27292 GCF_041904975.1 Chitinimonas sp.
GTACTGGAACCCGATCATCAGCTATGTATCGGAAAAAAGCGGCGTCAATCTCAGTCTGAAAATCGGCCGTACTTCGGCCGATACCACCAGCTATGTCCTGGCCAAGGAAGTCGAGTTTATTTTCAGCAATCATTTATTCAGCCCGGAGCGTGAAAAGCTTGGCTGGAAGGTATTCGGCCGACGCCAGATGCCACCCATTCATGGGCAGATCGTTGTACCGGCAGATTCGCCGATTACTGATATTGCGCAGTTAAAAGGTCAGGAGGTGGCGTTTCCGGGGCCGGAAGCGCTTGTAGCGTATAAATTTCCCTATGCGCACCTGCTCAATAACCGTATTGATGTGAAAGTGGTATTTGGCGGCAACCAGAATGCCGCACTGGCGCAATTATTTGCCGGCAAGGTGAAAGCGGTGGGCGGAAATTCGCAATTGATCGAAGGCTATGCCAATCGCGAGGGCAAGAAATTCCGTGTCCTGTGGTCAAGCGAGCCCTTGTACGACCTGGCCCTGATGGCTGCCGGCAGCGTGCCGGCTGCCGATGTCAAGGCGGTGGGTGAGGCCTTGTTCAATATGCATAAAGACCCGAAAGGCAAGGCGATATTGCACCAGGCATCGCAGCAGGTGGGGCTGAGCGCCGAAGCGTATTTCATTCCGTCGGACGGCAAGGAATACGATAGTTTCCGCAAGTTTTATCTCACTGCGCCAGATGCAGTGAAATAACAGTGTGACTTATCTGTTCAGCCGATTTATTCCTGTATTCCTGCGGCCGCAATCGCTGGTCGCGCGGGTGTATTTTCTGTATTGCGGCACCTGGCTGGTTTTTCTTGGCATTGGTTTGACGCTGTTTTATCGCAGCCAGTTTTCCCGCCATATCGAAGATGTGCAGCAATCGGCCAGCATGATGATCGAGGTGGCTGGGCAAACCGTGCGTGATAGTGCGGTGATTGGCGATTACGACACGATACGTCGCACCCTCGACCTGGCGGTACGCGATTCGAAATATTCCACTGCAGCGTTTATCGATCTGTCGGGTGGCAAGATTGAAAGCCTGAATGCATCGGCCAGCCAGCAAAGCACGCCACCCGCCTGGCTGTTAAGCCGGGTAGAAAGCAAGCTCAGCGACGTTAACCGGGTGATTTCCGCCGGCGGCAAGGATTACGGCGTGCTGCGCCTCAGTTTCGACGCCGGCATTGTCGCCAGGGAGCTTTGGCAGCTGCTGCGCCTGGCCCTGCTGCTGGCGCTTGGTAGCCTGGCCGGCGGCCTGCTTTTGATCTGGTTTCCGCTGCAACGCTGGCTCGGCCATGTGCAAACGCGCAGCGTGCTCGATCTGGGTATCAGCGCCGGTAGCGACGATGCCAGCAATGCCAAGCTGATCGACGACGCGCCGCTGGAATTCCGCCAAGCCCTGCAGACGCTGCAAAAAACCGCCACACAGCTGCGCAGCGAACTGGCAGCGCGCGAGCAGGTACTGCAATCGTTGCGGCAGATCGTCGCCAATCTGCTACCCAACCAGCCGGCCGACACAGAAACGGCCAGTGATTTGCCGGCAGTGATTTCCACCATCGCCACCCTGGTCAGCGAACGCGAAGCGGCCAATTTGCAACTGCAGCGCGCCAAGGAGGCGGCCGATGCGGCCAGCCGCTCCAAGAGCGAGTTCCTCGCCAATATGAGCCATGAGATCCGCACGCCGATGAATGGCGTGCTCAGCATGATCGACCTGGCGCTCGACAGCGAAATGAGTAGCGATCAGCGCGAATGCCTGGAAGTGGCGCAAAGCTCGGCCAAGAGTCTGCTGGGCATCATCAATGACATTCTCGACTTTTCCAAGGTTGAAGCCGGCAAGGTGGTGATCGAACAGCTCGCATTCGATCTGCCCGAGTTGCTGCAGGAAACGCTGAAGAGCTGGACGGTAGCGGCCGGCAAGAAAGGGCTGCAGCTGGACTACGCCTATGCAGCGGAGTTGCCGCACTGGATCGAGGGCGACCCGCTACGGCTGCGGCAAGTGGTAAACAATTTGTTGAGCAATGCGATCAAGTTCACCAGCTCGGGCTCGGTAAGCCTGCATGCCACGCCGCTTGCCGCAACAACCGACGGGCAGGCCCGGCTGGCGATTACCGTACGCGATACCGGCATCGGCATTGCCGCCGACAAGCTCGGCAAGATTTTCGAAGCGTTCTCGCAGGAAGATGCCTCCACCACCCGCCACTTTGGCGGCACCGGCCTCGGGCTCACCATCAGCAGCCGTCTGGTAGAGCTGATGGGCGGGCATATCACGGTGGAAAGCGAGCAGGGCCGTGGCACCCGCTTTATCGTCACCTTGCCGCTGCATGCCAGCAATATCGCCGAAGCCCCCCAGCAGCAGGCCACCGCCGACACCGCCGATGCGGCAGTGCCACTGCATATCCTGGTGGCCGAGGATAATGCGGTGAACCAGATGCTGATCCGTCGCCTGCTGGAGCAGGCCAATCACCGGGTTACCCTGGTGGAAAACGGCCAGCTGGCGCTGGAAGCGGTGGCGCAGCAGCCATTCGATCTGCTGCTGATGGATATGCATATGCCGGTCATGGGCGGCATCGAAGCCACCCGCCTGATCCGCGCGCACGAGCAGGCGCAGCCCGGCCAAGCACATCTACCGATTTATGCGCTAACCGCCGCCGCCATGGCGGAGGAGCGCCAGGCCGGCATGGATGCCGGTCTTGATGGCTATCTGACCAAGCCGATCGATCGTAGCGAACTCAAGGCCGTATTGGCGCAGTTGCGCAAGGCCTAAGGAAGCGCTGAATAAACCGAGTTTTCAACCAACATTGCCGGTCCCGGGAAACCCGGAACTTAAGCAGCAGAGGGTAAGTTTTGATTCCTCGCTGCGCTATTCCACCCCCTCCGCCCCCGCATTGCGCGGGGGGACCGCGCTTTTTGCGCGTTGGCGATTCGTTCAGAGCTTCCCTAATTCAGATATTTGCCAGATCAAGCGCGAAGGGCCGGTCAAAAACTCAGTACAAACGCCGCCCCGCCCTCCAGCGGCCGTACATGCCGCACCCGGCCGCCCATGCCGTGCACCAGCTGCCGCACCACGGTGAGACCAATGCCCTGGCCGCCTTCGCGGGCGCTGAAAAACGGCAGGAAGATCTGTCGCTCAAGGCCGGCCGGCACGCCAGGGCCGTTATCACGCACCATGATCTGCAAGCGCCCGCCACGCCCCTGGCGGGCCTGTACCCACAGGCGCGGCTTGGCCAGCTCTGCCGTTGCCTGTTCGGCATTGTGGATCAGGGCAATCAAGGCTTGCTCCAGCTGGCCCGCATCGGCCACCAGGCGCAGGCTGGGGTCATGCAGTTCAAAGCGCGCCTCACCGCCGCGTGCGGCCCAGGCTGGCGCCACCGCCCGCTGCAGGTGGGCAAAACATTCCGCCAGATCAACCGGCGCAAGCTCCGGTGCCGGCAATTGGCTGACGCGCCGATAGGTCTGCACAAAGCGGCTCAGCCCGTCGGCACGCAGGGCAATGGCCTCCAGCGCGATGCGCAGCTCCGCTTCGCTGCCTGGCTCATCCAGCAGCATCTGCGCGGTCTGGCTAAGGCTGCGAATCGGTGTCAGGGAATTCATGATCTCGTGGGTCAGCACCTGCACCAGCTGTTGCCAGGCAAGCAGCGATTCCGACTCCAGCTGCTGCTCCAGCGGCACCAGCACCAGCAAGCGCTGCGCCTGGCCATCCAGCGCCAAGGCCTGGCACTGCACCAGCCAGCGCTCATTGCCACGCTCGGTATCCAGCACGAGATGACCGCCATGGCGGGCTGCGCGCAACTGCTGCTGCAGGGCAGCAGGATCGCGCACCCCGCCAGGCGCAGCCAGACGCCGCGCGCGGCTGCCCAGCGCCGTGAGCACGCCATCCTGCTCGACCCAGGCGGCCACCGGCAAGTGCTCAAGGCGAGCCTGCAACAAGGTGAGCCGCTCGCTATCGCCGGCTGGTGCGGCAGGGGGCGCCAACAGGGGAGGCGGCCGGCGTAGCGGCCAGGCCAACAGTAAGGCCAGCAGCAGCAATTCCGCCACCCCCAGCCATTTCACCAGCGAGGTCCCGGCTGCATGACCAAGCGCGCCGGCCAGCAGGCATAGCAATGCCAGCAGCAATAGCCGCCAGCCGGAATGCGTAGAAGCTGTTGGCAGAATGAGCGAGGGGCCGTCAGCCGGGGGCGCCCGGCGCGCACGGCCACCCAGCCATTTTGCAAACCGCTTGTTAGAGCCCATGCTTGTCGAGCCGCCGGTACAAGGCTGCACGCGACAAGCCCAATAGCCGCGCAGCGGCGCTGAGATTGCCCTGTGCTTCGGTAATGGCCGCCAGCAAGGCGGCGCGCTCCTGTGCTGCCAGCGAGCGCAGCGGTTCACCGGGCACGGTCGCGGTGTCGGCAGGCGCGCTGGCCGGCTGCGCTTGCTCGATCGCCTCGCGGCAAGTGGCGATCAGCTTTACGTTATCCCACGGCTTGGTAATGAAATCGTAGGCGCCGCGTTTGAGCGCCTGCACCGCCAGCGCGATATCGGCATAGGCGGTCATCACCACCACACAGGGCGGTTGCGCGCGCGCCTGCACCTCGTCCAGCAGGCGCAAGCCCTGGGCGCCATCGGTGCGCCCCGGACCGAAATTCAGGTCGAGCAGCAGCAGGCCCGGTTGCAGGCGATCCAGCGCCGCCATCAATTCGGCCGGCCGGCGCAGGCAGGTGATCGGCGCCACCCGCCGTTGCAGCAGCAGCTGGGCCGCGAGGCCGACTTCCGGGTCATCATCCAGTAGCAAAATGCTGGGCGTGTTCATGACCCTCATCTTGGCAGCCCTGCGGTGCATTGCGCCAGCTACCTGTCCGGAAGCGGACAGGGGGGTAGGCAGCAGGCCAGCCCGACCACAAGCTGTGCGGCATGAGCCAACCCGCCCCGCTTTCAACCGCTTCGACCCGGCATTCCGGCGCCAGCATGGACCGCCGCCTGCCCGCACCTGCGCCGTGGCGCAAACGCCTGGTGCGGGCGGCCTGGCTGCTGCTGCCGCTGACCGGCGTGGCGCTGGCCGCGTGGCTACGGGTGCCGCAGCTGCAAACGGTGGTGGCGCCACAGCTGGCAACCGTACGAGCCGGGCAATTCCGCGACGAATTGCCGCTGCGTGCCAGGGTAGAACCGGTGCGTTCGGTGCAGCTCGATGCACCGGAAGCGGGGCGGGTAGAGGTGGTGCAGGCGCACGACGGTGACTGGGTGAATGCCGGCGCGCCGCTCTACCGCCTGCAAAGCACCGAACAGGAACAGTTGCTGATGCAACGCAGTGCCGAGGTGGCGCAGCAGATGGCCAATGCCTCGGCGCAACGCAGCGCCCAGGCGGCCAGCCTGGCGCAAAACCGGCGCGAGCTGGCCAAGCTACTGGCCGACCAGCAGCAGGCCGAGGCCGATCTGCGCCGGCTTTCCCCGCTGGCCGCCGCCGGTTTCGTTTCGGCCGCCGCCCTGGAGCAGGCACAGCGCCAGGCGCAATTGACCAGCCAGCTATTGCAGACCGCGCGCCAGGATCAGCAACTGGAGGCCGATACCCGCCAGCAGTCGCTAGTGGAAATGGATCGTGCGGTGCGCGGCCTGCAGCGAGGACTGCAATTGCTGGAACGCGCCAGCGAGCGCCTGCAGCAGCGCGCGCCGATCAGCGGGCAGCTCAGCGGCTTTCAGCCCATGGTGGGCAGCAGCGTGCGCCCCGGCGATCACCTCGGCCGTATCGACGACCCCAGCAGCGGCATGCAGCTGAGCGCAGAGATCGACGAATACTACCTGCCGCGCCTGCACGGCGGCCTGCGTGCCAGCAGCCCGCTGGGCGAAGTGCAGCTGGCGCAGACCCTGCCGCAAGTGCAGGCCGGCAAGGCCAGGATACTGCTGCGCTGGATAGCGGCCGCACCGGCCGATTTGCGACCGGGGCAAACGGTGGAAATCCGCCTGCAACTGAGTGAAGCGCGCCCCGCGCTGCTGCTCAGCGATGGCCCCGGTGTGCAGACCCGCGTCTATGTGCGGCACGGCAGCGAGCTGCACCGTCGTCCCATCACCCTGGGCCGGCGCGCCGCCGGACAGGTGGAAATCCTGGCCGGCCTCGCTGCCGGCGACCAGGTTCTGATCTCCCAACCTCCAACCGATGCCGAAAGGTTAGCCCTGCCATGATTGCGCTGCGACAGCTGAGCAAACGTCACCGTACCGGTGAAATCGAAACCACCGCCCTTGATGCCATCAACCTGGATATCGAGGCCGGCGAATATGTGGCCATTACCGGGCCATCCGGTTGCGGCAAGTCCACCCTGCTGGGCCTGTTGGGCCTGCTCGACACGCCCAGCAGCGGCAGCTATCTGCTGGAAGGCCAGGATATCGCCGGCAAGAGCGCGCGCGAGCTGGCTGCCATCCGCCGTGGCCGCATCGGTTTCGTGTTCCAGAGCTTCAATCTGGTGGAAGAAATGACGGTAGAGCGCAATGTGCAGCTGGCGCTGCGCTATGGCAGCCTGTCTGCCAGCCAGCAGCGCACCCGTATCGGCGAGGTGTTGGAGCGGCTGCAGCTGAGCCACCGCGCCAGGCACCATCCCAGCCAGCTCAGCGGTGGCCAGCAGCAGCGGGTCGCCATCGCCCGCGCCATCGCCGCCCGGCCGGCCTTGCTGCTGGCGGACGAGCCGACCGGCAATCTCGACAGCGCGCATGGCCAGGACGTGATGCAGCTCTTGCGCGAACTGAATGACGAAGGCACCACCCTGGTGATGGTGACCCACAGCGCCGAACATGCTGCCCTGGCCTCGCGCTGCGTGCGCCTGCTCGATGGCCGCATCCTGGTCGATGCCAGCCAGGAGCCCTGATCATGCGTGCCCTGCTACTCGATGCCCTGACCGGTCTGAAAAGCCGGATGGCGCCCACCCTGGTCACCATGGCCGGTCTGACCCTGTCGCTGGCGGTATGTCTGCTGCTTGGTCTGTTCTGCCTGGCTCTGTCGGCAGTAGACCCGAAGATTCCCGATGCGCAGCGCGTGGTCATGCTCACTTTCAAAGGGGCGGTAGAACAGCCCGGCGCCTGGTTTACCGGTTCGCCCGTGGCATTCGGTCCGATGTTGAAGAGCCGCCAGCTACCGCTGGCCCTGATCAGCCGTTGCAGCGCCGAGGCCATGACGGTGCGCATGCGCGACAGCACGCAGATTGTGTCGGTACTGGCGGCCGACCCTGATCTGGTGCCGCTGTTGGGCCTGAATGCGCTCCATGGCGATTTGCGCGCCACCCTGCTGCGCGACGATGCCATCGCCATCACCCCGGATATCGTGCGCAAGCTATGGGGCGAATTGCCCTTGCCCGACGCGCTGGGCCGCAGCTTTACCAGCCGCGGCAAGGCCTATACCGTCACCGCGGTCATTCCGCCGTTCGATCCGCGCGGCCCCTGGTTCGGCCGCCACGACGCGCTGGCCAGCTTTTCCATGGTCGGCAAGGACTTCCGCGGCAATATTGCAAACGAAGCGGCGCGCGATGCCATCCATCAGATCAATGGCCGGGTATTCGCCCGGCTTGAATCCGGCGCACGCATCAAACAGCTCAGCGCCTGGATGCGCGACGCCTTCACGGCCAGCCCGCTGTACGCGCAACTGCCAGCCGAGTGGCGAGACCATGGCGAGGCCATTGCCTTTGGCGGCCTGCGCCTCGATCAGCTGCCGTTTGACGGCGAGGATAATCAGCTGCGCTGGCGCCTGCTGGGTGCCGTGGGTGGCGCCAGCGTGCTGCTATTGCTGCTGGCCGCCTTCAATGCCATGAATCTACAGGCGGCCGTGCTGTTGCAGCGCCAGCGCGAAACGGCGCTGCGTCGGGCACTTGGTGCCAATGGGCTGCATCTGCTGCAACTGTGGTCGCTGGAAGCACTGCTGCCCCTGCTATTAAGCGGCGCGCTGGCCATCCAGCTGGCCTGGTGGGCCGCGCCGGCCATTGCCAACTGGCTTGGTTTGTCGCCCAACCAGCCGGTGGCCGACCCACTGCCGGTGGCGGCCCTGCTTGGCCTGGCCCTGACCCTGCTGGCCCTGTTGCCCTTGATGCTGGCATTGCCGGCCAGCATGGCCTTGCGCCGCGCACCCGCGCCAGCCCTGCAGGGCCGCACGGCCAGCGAGGGGCCATGGGGCCGCCGCCTGCGCCAGGGCTTGTTGACGCTGCAACTTGGTGGCGCGCTGCTCTTGCTGGCGCTGGCTGGCGTGATGGCGATGCAGCACCGCTATCTGGTGCAGGCCGATCGTGGTTACCAAACCCACAACCGCCTGATCCTCAGCGCCATGGTGGAGAGCGATATGCTGCCCAATCTCGACCCGTTCATCGCGGCGCTGAAACAGCATCCTGCGGTAAGCCACTGGGCCTTCAGCAGTGCCCGGCCGGCCATGGATATCGGCGGCCCGAGCGAAATGCATGTCAGCGCCGACCGGCACAAGCTGGGGCTGCGTATGACGGTGGTAACGCCCGGCTACTTCGACACCTATGGCATGCAGGTATTGGCCGGCAAGCCGCAAGGCGCACATGGCGAAGCCAGCCTGGTGCTCGATGCCAAGGCCGCCAAGGCGCTGGGCTTTGCCAGCCCGCAGGCCGCCATCGGCGCAGTATTGCTCGGCGGTGGCGCCTGGCCGGAAGAAGGCAAGGAAGCACGCCGCGTGGTGGCGGTGATTGGCGATGTCAAACAGGAATCAGCACGCGAAGCGGCCATGCCGCAAGGCTTTCTGATCGTCGACCAACCGCAGTGGGATCTGACCGTGCACGGCCCCGATCCGCAGGCATTGCGCCAGGCGCTGGAACAGCTGTGGAAGGATCACGGGCCATCTGTCCCTTACCGCATCTGGACCGCCGACGAGCAACGCGCCATGGTGTATCAGCAGGAAGGCCAGCTGACCACCGTGCTGGCCACGGTAGCGCTATTGGCCGTAGCGGTCGCCATGCTCGGTGCCTATGCCCTGGTGGCCGACACCTTGCGGCGCCGCCGTACAGAACTGGTATTGCATCGCCTGCATGGCGCCGGCAGCCTGGCAATCGTCGCTCAGGTGGCAAGGGAGTTGCTATGGCCGCTACTGCTCGCCAGCACCATCGGCCTGGGTCTGGCAGCCCCGCTCGGTCAACGCTATCTGGCCGACTTCGTCGAGCGGGCCAGCATGCCGGTCGGTCTGGCTCTGCCACTGGCGCTTGCTGCCCTGTTTACCGTCTTTGTGGTGACCCTGGCGGCCTGGCGGCATATCCGCCTGGCATTGGCGCTACAGCCGATCGCCGCCCTGGAATAAGCCAAGGCCTGCGCATGGCTCCTCCCGCCAACGGACCGCGGCCAAGCGGCTTGCCAGCACGGGTTTGACGACGCAGAGCGGGCGCCACTATATTGCCCGCTCTGTTTGCTGCCCAAGGTTTATCCATGTCTGTTACGCGCTCCTTGCTCGCTGTCTGCCTGTCGGTCTTGACTGCCGTAGCCAGTGCTTCTGTACCGCCAGTTGCAGAACCCCACCCCTTCGAGGTGCTATCGCCGCATGGTGCGCGCAACGATCCTTACTACTGGCTGCGCGACGACAGCCGCAAAGACCCCAAGGTGCTCGGCTATCTGCAGGCGGAAAACGCCTACTTCAAGGCCCAGTCTGCCGTCTATGCGCCCAAGACCCAGCAACTGTACAAAGAGTTGGTGGCGCGCCTGAAGCAGGACGACAGCACCGTGCCCTACAAAAAGGGCGACTGGCTCTACTACACCCGCTTTGAAAAGGGGCGCGAATACCCGGTCGAGGCCCGCAAGCCGGTCGCCGGCGGTGCCGAGCAGATCCTGGTGGATGGCAATCGCGAAGCAGGCAAGCAGGCGTTCTACCAATTGGCCGAAGTGGAAGTAAGCCCCGATGCGCAACGCGTGGCTTATCTGGAAGATCGCAGCGGCCGGCGCCAGTACACACTGAAAGTGCGCGATATCGCCTCGGGCAAGAATCTCAAGGACGAGATCAGCGGTCTGTCCAATGAGGTGGTCTGGGCCAATGACAACAAGACTTTGTTCTATGTGGAAAACGACCCGGTCACCCTGCTCTCCACCAAGGTGAAGAAGCATGTGCTGGGCAGCGATCCGAAGACCGACACGGTGGTGTACACCGAGCCGGATCACAGCTTTTACCTGACCATTGCCAAGACGGGCGATGAGCGCTTTATCACCATCAACCTGGCCAGCACCACCACCGGCGAAATCCGCGTGATCGATGCCAACCAGCCTGATGCCGCACCCAGGCTATTGGCACCACGCGCCGCGCCGATCAAGTACGAGGCCGACCATATGGCCGGCAACTGGGTGATCCGCACCGACTGGGACGCACCCAATTACCGCCTGATGACGGTGGCCGACGAGGACATGGGCGATCGCAGCAAGTGGAAGGAGTTGCTGGCGCATAATCCGGCGGTGTTTGTAGAAGGGTTCGCCCTGTTCAAGCGCTATCTGGCGATCAACGAGCGCTCGGAAGGCCTGCTGCGCTTGCGCGTACTGAGCTGGGATGGCAGCCAGAAGCCGACCTTTATCGACGCCGACGAGCCCGCCTATGTCGCTGGTTTCGACGTGAATGCCGAACAAGACACCGACACCCTGCGCTATCACTACAGCTCGCTGACCACACCCAACAGCGTGTATGAGGTGAATATGCGCAGCGGCGAGCGCAAGCTGCTCAAGCAACAGGCGGTGCTGGGCGGCTTTGTGCGCGACAACTATGTCACCGAACGGGTGTGGGCCACGGCGCGCGACGGGGTGAAGATTCCGGTATCGCTGGTGTATCGCAAAGGCTTCAAGCGCGATGGCAGCGCGCCGCTGTACCAGTATGCCTATGGCTCGTATGGTCACTCCAGTGACCCCTACTTTCGCAGCAGCGCGCTCTCCTTGCTCGATCGTGGCTTTGTCTACGCCATTGCCCATATCCGCGGCGGCCAGGAGATGGGGCGCGACTGGTATGAAAGCGGCAAGCTTCAGCGCAAACGCAATACCTTCAACGACTTTGCCGATGTCACCGACTATCTGGTGGCTGAGCGCTACGCCGCCCGCGACAAGGTGTTTGCCGTCGGCGGCAGCGCCGGTGGTCTGCTGATCGGCGCCATTGCCAATCAGGCTGGCGACAAGTATCGCGGCCTGGTTGCCCATGTACCGTTTGTCGATGTGGTCACTACCATGCTGGACGAGAGCATTCCCCTGACCAGCAATGAATTCGACGAATGGGGCAACCCCAAGGACAAGGCTGCCTACGACTATATGCTCGGCTACTCGCCCTATGACAATGTCAGCGCCAAGGCTTACCCGGCCATGCTGGTGACCACCGGCCTGCATGACTCGCAAGTACAGTATTTCGAGCCGGCCAAATGGGTCGCGAAGCTGCGCGCCAGCAAGACCGACCGCAATCCCTTGCTGCTGAAGATCAATATGCAGGCCGGCCACGGCGGCAAATCAGGCCGTTTTGCCCGGCAACAGGAAGTGGCCGAGGAATATGGCTTTATCCTGCATTTGCTGGAAAAACGCTGAGGCGGCGCTCAAGGAATCCTTGATGCCATCGGCGCCATTGCTCCGGTGGCATCAAGGATGGTGCGGAACCTGATTGCATTCCTCGCTCAATCAAGCGCCAAGCTTTGGCTGTGTCGGTCGGGATTTACCCGACAAGGTATTTTCCTGCGGATGTGTCGGGATAAATCCCGACCTACAAGGCATATTGCATCGTTTCACTGATCAATCGACAAAATCAGCTACCGATTCAAAGCCGTTATATCGCAGCACTCAGGCGGGGATTTGCTCCACCTGATAGTACGCAGCGCCGGCATCATGCCAGCGCGCATCGCTGGATATCGATGCCAAGGAAGGGCCCGCGCCATCGTCGGTACCCATCCAGTGCAGTACTACGGTGAGACTATCGCCCTCATCCTTGATGATCAGAAAGCGGCGGCCAGGCCGGGCAATCTGCCAGAAATTCAATACCCGCAGGGCTTCTTCGCGCTGGTGATTGGTTTTCAGCAGACCCTTGACCGGATTGCCATATCTATTCACAAACCATGCTCCACGGTAGTCAAGCAAACCGGCGCCAATTCACCGGCAATCCGTCAAGCGGATATTCACGAGGGAAGCGCTGAACAAATCGACTTACGCGCAAAAAGCGCGGCCACCCGCGGTGGCGGGGGCGGGGGCGGAGGGGGTGGAATAGATCCGCAAGGAATCAAAAACTTACCCACTCCCGGCTAAATCCCGGGTTTCCCGGGATCTGCTACTCAAGTTGAATTCTCGATTCGTGCAGAGCTTCCCTAGCGACAATCTTCAGGGCGTTTCCATTGGGTGGGTTTTTCGGTTTTCTGATCCACCCGCCACACCAGATCAAACACACTGCCGGTTACGCGGGCGGCGGTATCAAAATCCACGTTTTCCCAAGTGTCGGTGATTTTGTGATAATGATCAACATCGGCACGCCCGATCACCCGGTTATTGACACCGCAGTGGGAAAACGGGCCGGCATCATAATCATATTCGGGGCCGGGCTCATAATCATATTGATGCGAGTAGTCATCGTAATGATTGCGCTTGTTTGAATATGCCTGCCGCAACCAGCGATCGACCATGTTTTTGCCAAATGCCGGTTTTTGAAATTCATCGAAATCGCTGCCTATCATATCGATGCTCAGCATCAAGACCACATCCTTGATGCGCCCCTCGCGTACCAGCGCTTTTACATGGGCGATCGAGCCCATCATCTCCTGCTCCTCGGCACCATAGGCCACAAACATCAGGGTGCGGCGGTTTGCCTTGTCCAGCTGCTTGAAGGCGCGGGCCAGCTCAAGCGTGGCGGCGACACCGGACAGATCATCATTGGCGCCAGGGTATGGCTGGCCGTCGGGGCGATGGCCCAGGTGATCGCGATGAGCACTGATGATGATCAGCTGCTGTTTCAGCAGCGGATCATTGCCGGGAAGGATGCCGATGATATTGCTGCTGCTGGCCGCCTTGCCCAGTAGCGGATTGGGCGGATTGCCATGCGAGTGGCCATCGGGCTGGGTGATGGTGGTCTTGAATGGCTGCAAATAGCCCTCACTGCCGGCTGGCTGCAAGCCAATGGCGCGGAATTCGGCCAGCAGATCATCGCGTGCCCGGTCGTCACCGGCGCTACCGGCGAGGCGGCCGCCGTATTCCGGCCCGGACAGCTTTTTGACCAAGGCAGACATGCGTGCCGCATCGATGCTGGTTCGGGCAGCCTCTACGGCTGCTGCCGGCGCCGTATCGGCATGGGAGAAGGGAAGCGTCAGCGCTGCCAGAGCGATCAGCAGGTGACGGGAGAAAGTTACTGCCATGGGTGCGTTCCTGATTTCGGTCCGGGCAATGTACCCAGCATCGATAATCCGGCAATACCGCCAAACCGGCCACTCAGCAATCGCTAAGCAAGCCGTGCTTAGCAAGGTGAGTCGCCCTAAGCGCCGTGCACCACGCTGTCATTCACGGAATGATTTCACCCGGCTGCAGGGCGAAGCGCTCCAGTTTGTCCAGCCCCCATTTGCCGGGGTCTTCACTCGATACGATCTTGTCGGTGCAGCCCGGTGCGGCCAGATTGACCAGCTGGCTTGGCGCCAATTGGCGCAATTCGGTGGAGTAGATCACCCGCACCAAGGGCGCCAGCAGCGATTTTTCCGATTGCTCCACCACCACTGCCAGCATGCCGGTGTTCATCTGCACCAAAGAGCCGATCGGGTAGATGCCCAGCGACTTCACAAAAGCATGAAACACGCGCTGGTCGAAGTGCCCATCCGCCCACTCCGCCATCTTGCGTATCGATTCGCCCGGATCCCAGCCTTGCTTGTATGGGCGGTTCGAGGTGATGGCATCGTAGACATCACACACAGCCGCCATTTTTGCGTACAGGCTGATCTGCTCATCGGCCAATCGTTGCGGATAGCCGCTGCCATTGGTCTTTTCATGGTGGTGCAGGCACACATCGAGCACGATGGGGCCAACCTGCTGCCCCTCCAGCAAGGCCTGATGGCCATAGCGGGGATGCTCCTTCATGATTTCGAACTCTTCGTCAGTGAGCTTGCCGGCCTTGTTGAGGATCGCCTCCGGGATATAGGCCTTGCCGAAATCGTGCAACAGGCCAGCGAGGCCCACTTCGCGCAGTTCTTCCGGCCCCATGCCCAGCTGCCGCCCCAGGGCGATCATCAGCGCGCATACCGCCACCGAATGCATATAGGTGTAGTCATCGGCGGTTTTCAGCCGCGCCAGGCTGACAAAGGCGCCGGGATTGCGCATCACCGAGGCGGATATTTCATCAACCAGCTCGACCGCCCCTTCCGGATTGACCGCCCGGCCCATGCGCGCTTCCTTGAACATGGACACCACCAGCGATTTACCCTTGGCGCAGACTCTGGCTGCCTGCACCATTTCCTGCACCAGTGACACGCGCACCGGCGACTGGTAGTTGGCACGGGCCTGATCCAGGGTACGCTCGACTTGCGCCTGCACCACTTCGGCGGTGGGGTGAGCTGCGGCATTCACCGCCGGGTCGGGCAGCACATCGCAGCCCTTGCGCAGATTGATCCAGACCTCGGTGACGCTGCTTTGCTGCATGCGCCGCACATCGCGCTCGCTGCGCACGGCAAACGAGCTGAGCAGAAACGGGTGTTCATCCCAAGAGCCGCAAATCTCGTGGATATACATGCCGACGCGCAGGCTGGAGACGGGAATCTTCTTGAGCATCCACTCAATCTAGAGCCTTGTGCCCGATGCTCCAAGCAACAATGCGCAAGCCGATCAGCGCGGCTGCGGCTGGCGCGTTTCCACAATCAGCTCGGTTATCGCACAATCGAATAGATTGAGCAGGGCATCCACCACAGCCAGATTGAGCTTTTCCGACTGATTGTCGACGATGCGCGAAAACTGCGAGTAGGAGATGTCAGCCCCGGTCTTGAGCACATCAAGATACAGGGCGCGGATATTGCGGTAACCGTGCTGGGCCATCAGCACCCGCACATTGAGCGCGATATGCCGCGAACCCTGCGCGGGTGCGGCGGAAGGAGCAGTATGTATTTGCATGGATGAGTCGTACCTCACTACGACCCGCTCATTATACCGCCCCCCGCGTTTCACGCGAAAAACATGCATGAAAATCCATAATTTTGCATCCAATGCAAATATTTTTGTCAGGCAGGCTTGCGTCGGCAAAATTTCTCGTGCAATACTCACCTGACTCGCCCTGCAACGGGCCCAACCCTTTCACTACGGAGCCTCTGTGTACACCTTCCTGTCCAATCCGATCACTGCAGTCATGCGCCACGCGCTTCAGGCTGCCAGAGCGTCCAGCGTTTGTGCTGGCCGCCCGGATCTGGAAATGGTGAACACACAGGCCTTGGCATGCGACTTGGTCTCGCATGCTGGCAAACCCAGCAACGTTGTCGGTCTGTTTTCCAGTCTGCTGCTCGCATACCGGGGCAGCTGGAACAAGGTCGACAAGCATCCGGGGATTTCCTCCCTGTGCGCAGGAGCCAACTCCTAGCGACAGATCGGAATCCCGACAGGCGAAAAGCCCGGATGCTCCTGACAGGACTCCGGGCTTTTTTGTTTTTCTGGCCCATAGCAGCAAACCGCAGTAGAGCCCTCGGATGAGGCCAGTTCCCGGTTCCGACCGGATCAGGACTGCAACGATCTTTAACAATACAAAAACCGTTTTACGCGGCCCCTGCCGTGCCTGCCTCACCAGGCCTAGCGGGTCGCACAAGAAAGTGTTGCAAGGGCGACAGCCTTTGCAGCGTCACACCATATGCGGATCACCATCGCAGCCAGCTTGGCTGGCGACTATCCACCCACCGCGAGCGCCTTCGGCGCAAGCACATCTGGAAGACACCATGAAACCACGCAAACCCAAGGCCCCGCGCAATCCCTTTGTCGCGGCGGCCCATCGAAAGAAGGCCGGCGCGCATGGCAAGACCACCAAGGCCAAGCGCCGTGCCGCCAGGATCGAATTGCAGCAACAGGGAAGCGCTGCGCATGGCGGGCACTTTGTGCGCACCATCGCCTCCCTTTACCAGCAGGACGTTTGGCAAAGCCGCCATGCCGCAGTTTTGCCAAACGCCTTGACCCCCAACAAGCAGAACAGGAGCACACCATGGCAAGCGTCCACCGCAAGTCCGTCACCAGTCATCGCGGCGCCAAGCGCCCATCGCTGGACCGCTTCGAGCCGGTACTGGCACTGGCCAAAATCACCGCAGAAGACCTGCTTCAGCGCGGTGGCCAGCTGATCAGCGCCAGCCGCGATCAGGTACAGATCCGCCGTGGCACTGCCACCGCCACCATCGACGCCCAGGGCCGGGTGAGCTGGCAGGTCGGAAATTGATCCGACACCGGGGTGGCACCAAGCCACCTCAACGATTTCGCGGGATGTCTACAGGAAGACCGTGCAGCCGGCCGGCCAGCACGAAGTCGGTTCGAATCCGGCTCCTGCATCGCGTTTCGACCCTCGCCAGGGTTTGCTGCGTCTGACATGCACAGCAGACGCAAGCAGCCCGGCGAAAGCCGGTGTGGCGCAATCGCACCGGCAAATCACACCACTCATCCATCCACCTACGTACGAAAGGATATAAAAGCTAAGGTGCTGTCATGTCACAACAGGTTCTCACTCTGGATATCTCGGGTCGTCCCTATGCCTGGCTCGACCCACAGGAAGCGGTAACCCACTATGCCAAGGGCCGGGTGGCCTGGGAGCTGGGTCCGCGCTTGACCACCTTTCACGGCGGCCATAATCGCCATGGCCTGCGCACCCAGATCGATGTGGCGCCCATCATCGCCATTGCCGGTAGCGAATTGATGGCGGCGCAGGCGTGGGAACCGCTGCACCTGAGCGATCGTGATAATGCCTTGCTGTTCAAGCGCGACCGCTGGACTTGCGCCTATTGCGGTCAGAAATTCCCGCGCCGGATGCTGACCCGCGACCATATCCTGGCCCGCTCGCGCGGCGGCAAGGATAGCTGGACCAATTGCGTCACCGCCTGCCAGCGCTGCAATAACGAAAAAGGCGCCAAGCGGGTGGAAGACTTCAAGCCGCTGATCTATGTGCCTTATGCACCCTGCCGCTTTGAGCACTTCCTGCTATCGGGCCGGAATATCCTGGCCGATCAGCACGACTATCTGGCAGCGCGGCTGCCACGGCATAGCCGCTCACGCGGGCACTGAAGCAGGTCACGTTGTCGCTTGCTGGCGCGGCAACAGGCATGCGATGACGTACTAGGCATTTCCCTGCGGAACCAGCGGCCTTCGGTCGCTGGTTCGCAATATCCGCGGCACCTGCCTCGATTCCCTGTTCAATCAAAAGGAGCAACACCATGCGAACCCATTCCCCCTCTCCCGGCAGTGCCTTCGGCTGGAGCGTGACGATGTAGAACTTCTCCCCTGCCCAGGGCCTGCCAGTCAGCACATTCAATATCTGAACTGGATAATACATGGGCAATTCAATGCAAATCCTGTCCGAGCGCGTCAGCCTGATTGCGGCGCCGGACACCTGGATCGAAGGTGATGCGATCCAGCAACTTCACACCAGCGCGCAGCTTCCCGGCATGACCCGGGTCGCCGGCATGCCCGATCTGCACCCTGGGCGTGGCTACCCGATCGGCGCGGCCTTCTTTTCGACCGACCATGTTTACCCCGCCCTGATTGGCGGCGATATCGGCTGCGGCATGGCGCTATGGCAAACCAGCCTGAATGCCGCCAAGGCCAGCCCCGGCAAGCTGGATAAGCAGCTCGGCAATATCGATGGCCCGCTGGGCCCGGCCTGGCAGGACGACATCGCCAATCTGCTGCCTGCCGACACCGGCTTCAAACAGGCACTGGGTACCATCGGTGGCGGTAACCATTTTGCCGAGCTGCAGCGGGTGGACAGGCTGTACGACGATGCCGCCACGCAAGCGCTGGGCCTCGACAAAACCCGCCTGCAACTGCTGGTACACAGCGGCTCGCGCGGTCTGGGGCAATTGATCCTGCAAGAGCAGGTTCATCTGCATGGCCATCGCGGCTTGCATGCGGCAAGCGAAGCGGCGCAGGACTATCTGGCCCGGCATGATGGTGCGGTGCGCTTTGCCGAGGCCAATCGGCTGCTGATCGCCCGGCGCATGCTGCGGCAATGGGGTGCGGATGGGCGCCCGCTGCTCGATATCAACCATAACCTGGTCCGCCCGGCCTGCATCGCGGGTGAAAGCGGCTGGCTGCATCGCAAAGGTGCGACGCCGGCCGATTCCGGTGTGGTGGTGATTCCGGGCTCGCGCGGTGACTACAGCTATCTGGTGCAGCCGCTTCCCTCAGAAGCCAGTCTGTATTCGCTGGCACACGGTGCCGGCCGCAAGTGGATGCGCAGCGACTGCAAGGGGCGGCTGAGCAAGCGCTATACCGCCGCCCAGCTCAGCCGCACCCGGCTCGGTAGCCAGGTGATCTGCGCCGATCGCGATCTGATTTTCGAAGAAGCGCCCGAAGCCTACAAACCGGCCGAGAGCATTATTGCCGCGCTGCTCGACGCCGGCCTGATCCGCCTGCTGGCGAGGCTCAAGCCGGTGCTTACCTACAAGACGCGCGGGGGGTGCTGCGAATGATCCTGCTACAACTCTCCGCCGCCCAAGGGCCGGCCGAATGTGCGTTGGCGGTAGCCAAGGCGGTGCAACGCCTGCAATGGGAAGCCGACCGATGCAGTGTGCGCGCCGAACTACAGGAGCACGAAGCCGGCCCGCGCGCCGGCACCCTGCGCTCGGCGCTGATCAGCCTCGATGGCGAAGCTGAAGAAGCGCTGGCGCAGGCCTGGACCGGCACCGTGCAATGGATCTGCCCCAGTCCGTTTCGCGCAGGCCACCTGCGCAAGAACTGGTTTATCGGCGTCAGCCGCTGTGAAGCGCCCGCTGCCAGTCTCGACGGCGACATCCGCTACGACGTCACCCGCTCATCCGGGCCGGGCGGGCAGCATGTCAACAAGGTGGAGACGGCGGTGCGTGCCACCCATATCGCCACCGGCATCAGCGTCAAGGTGCAGAGCGAGCGCAGCCAGCATGCCAATAAGCGCATTGCCGAGCGGCTGATCCTGCACAAGCTGCAGGCCTTGCAGGCGCAGGGCGAGGCCGAGCGCAAATCGTCGCGGCGCCTGCAGCACCACCGGGTGGAGCGCGGTAGTGCCAGCCGGGTGTTTGTCGGCGAGGCCTTTATCCCGCAATAAGGGCAAGGCCGGGCTCTGGCAACAGGGCTCGGCTTTTTGCCATAATGCCCGGCCGGCGCGGCCAGGGGGTCGTTGCCACCCCACCTGCCCGAGTGATACCCAATGAAACGTTTTCGTCTGGCGCTGTTGGCTGCAGCCCTGTCTGCCAGCAGCTTTGCCACCAGCAACGGCTACTTCCGCTTCCCCAGCATTTACCGCGACACCGTGTCGTTTACCGCCGAAGGCGATGTGTGGACCGCCTCGCTGAACGGCGGGGAAGCGCGCCGGCTCACCAGCAATCCGGCCAGCGAGATTCGCTCCAGCATTTCGCCCGATGGCCGCTGGATCGCCTTTACCGCCGCCTATGAAGGCCCGCAGGAGGTGTATGTGATGCCACTGCAAGGCGGCGAGCCGACCCGGCTGACCTTTCACAATAGCCGCGCCCTGACCCTGGGCTGGACCGCCAGCGGCGAAGTGCTGTATTCCACCGCCGGCGCCACCGGCCCGCTGTCGGAACGCATAGTCGCGGCGGTGCATCCGCAAACCCTGCAACGGCGGGTGTTTCCGCTATCGGATGCCAACGACGCGGTGCTGGACGAGCGCGGCGAGTATCTCTACTTCGTGCGCTTTGGCCTGGCGGTCACCAATGACAATGCGCGCCAGTATCGCGGTGGCGCCCTGTCGCAACTGTGGCGCTACAAGCTCGGCGGCAATGGCGAAGCCGAGCGTATCGGCCCGCGCGACGCCAATCTGCGCCGGCCGATGTGGTGGCAGGGGCGGCTGTTGGTGATCAGCGATCAGGATGGTCACGACAATCTGTGGAGCCTGCAGCCCGATGGCAGTGGTGCGCAGCAGCTGACCCGCCACACAGATTTCGATGTGCGCAGCGCCAGCCTCGGCCAGGGCCGGGTGGTGTACCAGCTGGGCGCCGACTTGCGCCTGTTCGACCTGGCGAGCCGGCAAGACCAGGTGCTGAATATCAAGCTGCTGTCCGACTACCAGCAAACGCGCGAGCGCTGGCTCAGGCAGCCGCTGCAATACGGCACCGCCACCGCGCTGGCCGGCAATGGCGAGCGGCTGGCACTTACCGTACGTGGCCATGTGCTGGTAGCCGGCGAGAACAAGCTGCGCCGCGCCGAAGTCGCCCAACCGGCCGGCAGCCGCCTGCGCAATGCGGTGCTGAGCCCGGATGGCAAATGGGTATATGCCGTTTGCGATGCCAGCGGCGAGCAGGAAATCTGGCAGTTTCCGGCCGATGGCAGCGGCAGCGGCAAGGCACTCACCCAAGATGGCGATGGCTTGCGCCTGAACATCCAGCCCTCGCCGGATGGCAAATGGCTGGCCCATACCGACAAAAAGGGCCGGCTCTGGCTGCTGGAACTGGCCAGCGGCAAGAACACGGTGATAGACGATGCCAGCAAGCGCGAAGGCGGCAATCTGCAGCGCCACGAATACGACCAGCTGAGCTGGTCAGCCGATAGTCGCAACCTGCTGTTCGTTCGGCCCAATTCAAATCAAGGCCGCAACCAGCTGGCCCTGTACTCGCTGGATCGCAACCTGACGCAATGGCTGACCAGCGACAAATATGATTCGCACTCGCCGGTGTTTTCTGCCGATGGCCGCTGGCTGTGGTTCCTGTCGGAACGGCAGTTCCAGCTGGCCAACCAGGCGCCGTGGGGCGATCGCAATACCGGCCCGCAATTCAGCCGCCGCAGCAAGGTGTATGGCCTGGCCCTGCAACCGGATGCCCAGTTCGCCTTTGCCGCCAAAACCGAGCTGAGCAGCGCCGCAGCCGACAGTGAAGCCAAGCCGGCCGATAGCAAGGAAGGCAAGAAGGACGATGCCAAAAAGCCAGGCGGCAAGCCCGCCATCGTCCTCGATGGCCTGCCGGGCCGCTTGTATGAAGTCCCGCTGGCCGCCGGCGACTACCGCGACCTCGGCAGCGATGGCAGCCGCCTGTATGTGCTGGACAATGAAGGCGATACCCTCAAGACCTTCGCCATCGACAACAAGGGCGCCGCTGCCGAAACATTCATGGGCGAGGTGCAGGAATTCGCACTGTCGCACAACGGCAAGAAGCTGTTTATCCGCAAGAAGGCGGCGCGGGGCCTGGGCGATATGTATATCGTCGATGCCGCTGCCAAAGCGCCTGCCGATATCGCCAAACAAGCCATTGCCCTGAATGACTGGGCGCTGCGCATCGACCCGCGCGAAGAATGGCGGCAGATGTTCAACGATGCCTGGCGCATGCACCGTGATTACTTCTTCGACCCGGCCATGCGCGGCGTGGACTGGTCGGCGGCACGGCGCAAGTACGCCCCTCTGGTGGAACGCGTCAATGAGCGCGCCGAGCTTGACGATGTGCTGGCGCAGATGTCGGCCGAGCTGGGCGCCCTGCATTCGCAGATCGTCCCCGGCGAGGAGCGGCCAGCCAGCGATGTCGCCACACCGGCCGGCCTGGGCGCCGAGCTGGAGCCAGCGGCCAATGGCTGGCGCATTGCCCGCATCTACAAGACCGAGCGCGAGCTGCCGGCGGAGCGCTCGCCCCTGCAGGCACCGGGCCTGGATATCCGCGATGGCGATGTGATCATCGCGGTCAATGGCCGCCCCAGCCGCGACTTGCGCGATTTCTCCGATGCGCTGCGTAATCAGGCCGGCCAGCAACTATTGCTGGAGCTGCAACGCGGCGACGGCAAGCCATGGAAGGCGGTGGTGACGCCGGTCAATGCCCAGCAGCAGATGGCGCTGCGCTATGGCGACTGGGAGCAGGGCAATAAGGCACAGGTGGAAAAGCTCGGCGGCGGCAAGCTCGGCTATCTGCATCTGCGCGCCATGGGCGCGGCCGATATCAGCAGCTTTGTGCGCGAGTTTTATGCCCAGGTGGATCGCGAAGGCCTGATCATCGATGTGCGGCGCAATAACGGCGGCAATATCGACAGCTGGGTCATCGAAAAGCTGCTGCGCCGGGTGTGGGCGTTCTGGCAGGGCTCGCGCTCATTCGCCAACGTCAATATGCAGCAAAGCTTCCGTGGCCGCCTGGTGGTACTGACCGATGCACTGACCTATTCCGACGGTGAAACCTTCGCCGCCGGCGTCAAGGCGCTGAAACTCGGCCCCATTGTCGGCAGCCGCACTGCCGGTGCCGGAGTATGGCTTAACGACGCCAACCGCCTGGCCGACCTGGGCATGGCGCGTGCCGCCAATGCGCCGCAGTTCGATGTAGCGGGCAACTGGCTGGTGGAGGGCGTAGGCGTGGCGCCGGATATCGAGGTGGAAAACCCGCCGCATGCCAGCTTCCTGGGCGAGGATCGTCAGCTGCAAACCGCCATCGCCACCTTGCAGCGCCTGCTCAAAGAAACGCCGGTGCCAAAGTTGGAAGCCAAGCCGATTCCGTCGCTGGGCAGATAGAACCTCGGCAACAGTAGCGGGCAAAACATGGTTTCGCTCAACCTGTCCGAACCCAAGGTTCGGACAGGTCAATGATTGGCTCACTCGCGCTACAGGCAATCGTTGCGGCTGCCAATATCGCACTAGTATTTGAGCTTTGAGCTCAGCTCCTCCTACCTCCACTCCCAACTCAAAAGTGCTTGCTTATGCGCATAGGCAACCGACCTTTGATCCAGATAGCTAAACGAACGCAACACAAAAATATCAAATCGGGCTTTCCGAGACATACAGCTTTTTAGGCGCTCGCATCGCAACAACAGGCTAAAAAATTTATCAAAGCATGGGACGTGTATTTTTTTGCAACTGTCACAATGAAAATTGCAGAAATATGCACTTTCTCGCTTATGTGAATATTTCCCAATTATGCATATTGCATACATTCTCGAACAATGCGAAATTCCCGCCTCCTTCAACAAGCCCTCATTTAGAAATGAATAAAGCAACAGTTAAAAAAATTGCAATGCTAATTACTGCATCTGCTATGGCACTGACTGCCAAGGCAAATCTTTTCGAACAACATGATTCACCGAAAGTTAGCGCCACCCGCTATGGCGCCTTGTTCCCTGGCCAGGGGCTTGCGTCGGGCGAAGCGATCACGCTTCGTGAAGGTTATTCGCTAGTCATGCAATCTGATGGTAATTTGGTACTGTGGGTCCGCGGACGTGCTGCTTGGCAAACCTTCACAGGTGGAGACCCTAAGAATCGCGGTGCGACATTTGCATTCCAGACAGATGGTAATGCAGTTGTTTATGACACTACAGGCAAAGCTCTTTGGGACAGCAAAACAAATGGCATGCCCAATATCGAAAGAATGGAAATCGACGGGTCAGGCATATCGTCCAACGATGGTTTGGTTATCTATCAATCATATATGTGCCCCACTAGGCCAGATGGCACGCGCGGCGGATGGTACTACCCGATTTGGAAAAACGGGCAACGGATTATCGTAGATCATCCGGAACGCGGCTGCGAACCTTACACCCCCCCCACTCCCACTCAACCAACCGTATACTGGCTTGAAGGCGCTGGATATCAAATGATGACTTCGACTGGCTGGGGGTGGGGGCAGTATACCCCTTGCGTGAAGATTACCAGTACAATTCAATACGACCTAACAATGGACAAACTTGCCGCTGCAATCAAAGCCCAATACCCTTGGGCCCCGCACGTATCTCTGGGTTGCACTAAAGATCGAAACGGAGGCTATGAGCCGCGCAGCAATGGAGACACCGCACCACCGTCACGCCCACGTTAGTATATAAAGTGAGCCGGCACTTCCGAAAAGATCTAGCGGCCGATGTCAATTGAGCTGAATGCCCGACGTAAATCAACCGCTCAGGCCGCAAGCCACCGTGCTTGCGGCCTGTTCGCTTTATATTTATATCGGCCACTCTAAAACCTTGGTCTTCTATGCTCTGGTCTTCGCCTGGGCGAATTCGGAAAATGCTCCCACATGTTCTACGGGTAGAACGACCATTCCCGGAGTGGCAGACTGATTTCTGATCTACGAATCATTTCGCACGATGTATGCAATAAATTGATGCATAGTCAGAGGCCAAATGAGCGAAAACCTGGCCAATGGGGATTTATAGCAATCCTGACGTACAGCCTTACTCCCAAGGACAAACGTGTCGGAATAAGCAATTTCTATGCTGTGTTTGCATGGTGAATTCATGCGGTGATTCGCCATGCTTCACCGAACTGGCGCCGCTCTCGCGGCGTCAGTGCTTGCCATCGCTTGAATCCTGCCAGCCACGCGCCTGAAGTCCGGCTCGCTACCGTCTTGCTACAACGGTGACGATTGCTATCCCTCAAGGTGTCGACTTGGCTACAAGCGTCGGGCTAGCTGCGGTTTCGGACTGTACGTCCTTAAGGCGCCAACGCAGCTGCGACGGAACCAGTGCCTCGACCACCAGCCTGCCCCACCCTTGCAGGATATGCACATCACCGGCCTGCAGGACAAGGTCTTCGCCGCCCTCTTCGGTCAGCCATACCGATCCGCGCACCAGTTCAAGCGAGCCAGAGGCATCTACCATGCTGACCAGCGCCTGTCGGGCCAATGCCTGTTCATATTCGTCAAAGTTGTGCATGGCGCGCCCTTCCTGCTGCTGGTTGATGCAAATCCATTTGTGAATCGAATGACAAACGCCGTAGGCGCGGCTTTAGCCGCGATATAGTCCGCAATCGCAGCCGCCCCCGGGGAGGCTCTGATCGCATCGAGTCTTCATCCACCATCGCCAGTCCCGCATTGCGCGGGGAACCGCGCTGTTGGCGCGCAAGTGGATTTGTTCAGCGAGTCCCGAGGCGATCCGGCCTTCTTATAGATACGGCGCGATATTGCTGATGGCCCGCGCCACATAGTCATCCTTCTCGCCCACCGGGGCGACATAGTGAATGGCGTCGCGGGCAGCCTCCACGCCTTGCAGGCGTGCGATCAGCCAGGCGGCCAGATAGTGCGAGGCAAGGCAGCCGCCGGCGGTGGCAACATTGCCATGGGCGACAAAGGGCTGATTGCTTACCCGGACACCGGCCTCTTCCACCCAAGGCTTGGTGATCAGATCGGTACAAGCCGGCACATCGGCCAAGAGGCCCAGCTTGGCCAGCACCAGCGCGCCCGAGCATTGCCCGGCCAGCAGCTGGCGCGACGGGTCGAACTGCAACTGCGCCATCAGCGCCTGATCGGCCACCACGTCGCGCGTGAGCATGCCGCTGCCGACAATCACCGCATCGGCTTGCGCCGCATCATGCAGGCTGGCCTGGGCCTCGACCCAGACACCGTTCATTGAACGTACCCGCTCGGCGGGGCTGGCGATCGATACGCGCCAGCCGGGCTGCTTGACGCGATTGAGTATGCCCAGGGCGATAAAGGAATCGAGCTCGTTGAAACCGTCAAAGGACAAGATGGCGATATGCATGGCGACTCCGGCTTGGAATGAAGTGATGGCGCATCGTATGATTCCATTCCAATACAATCAAATAATTGTCATGGATGCATTGGACTATGGCCACCGCCCGCTATAAGCAGCTACTCGACCGACTTGTCGCCCAGATTCGCAGTGGTGCGCTTGCCCCCGGCACACGCCTGCCCACCCACCGCGAACTGGCACGCCGGGAAGGGCTGGCCCTGGTGACGGCCAGCCGGGTCTACGCCGAGCTGGCCGCCATGGGCTTGGTCAGCGGCGAAACCGGACGCGGCACCTTTGTACGCGAGACGGCCTTGCCGGCGGCGCTGGGCGTAGACCAGCAAGTGGTGGCCGATGATATGGTCGACCTGAATTTCAACTACCCGGCGCTACCGGGGCAAGCGGACATGCTGCGCAATGGCCTGCGCCAGCTCGCCACTGCCGGCGATCTCGACGCCTTGTTGCGCTATCAGCCGCACGGCGGCCGCCCGCATGAGCGGGCCATCGTGGCACAGCATCTGCGGGTACGCGGACTGGAACACCCGGGTGAGCAGGTGCTGATCGTCAACGGCGCCCAGCACGGGCTGGCCGTCACGGTAATGGCCATGCTGCAGCCGGGCGATGTGGTAGCGGTAGATGCACTGAGCTACCCAGGCTTCAAAGTCCTGGCCGAGGCGCACCGGCTGGAGCTGGCACCGCTGCCGGCCACGCCGGACGGCCCCGACCTCGATGCATTCGAGCAGCTGTGCCAGAGCCGGGCGGTTCGCGCCATCTATGTCATGCCCACCCTGCACAATCCGCTCGGCAGCGTCATGCCAGCCGGCCAACGTCAGCGCCTGGTGGAATTGGCCCGCCGCTTCGGCACCGTGATCATCGAAGATGCCGCCTACGCCTTTCTGGTGAACGACGCCCCCGCCCCATTGGCGGCGCTGGCGCCCGATATCACGGTCTATGTGTCCGGTTTTTCCAAAAGCGTGGCCACTGGGTTACGCGTCGGCATGGTTGCCGCGCCCGCCCCTTGGATCGCCAAGCTGGAGCGCGCCATTCGGGCCACTACCTGGAATGCACCGGGCGTGATGACGGCCTTGCTATGCAACTGGCTGGAAGACGGCACGGTGGCGAAGCTGGAGGATGAGAAGCGGCGCGACGCCAGTGCGCGCCAGCTTATTGCCGCCGCAGCGCTGGCCGGACTGCCGTGCCAGGCTCACCCGACGTCTTACTTTGTCTGGCTTGCCATGGAAGAAGCCGTGCGCGCCGACTTGATCGCCAAGGCCCTGCTGGATGAAGGCATTTCCGTCGCGACTGCCGCCCCGTTTGCCACCACCGCCCAAGCGCCGCATGCCTTGCGCCTGGCGCTGGGCTCGGTCGCGCAGGACGATCTGGCAGCGGTGTTGCGCAAAGTCCGCAAGCAGATAGACCGGCATCGCTACTAGGCCACGCGGGCCGGCGCCGCCCTCCGTACCGCCTCGCCGTCCACATCGAGCCGCCACAGGCCATTAGCCTGCTGCTGCACTGTGATTTCCACCGGCAGGAATTTCTCAATGACCGCGATATTGCTGTGCAAATGCGACGAGGCAATATGGGTGGTAAAGCTACCGCCGCCCGCCAGCGCCATCGGCAGCAGCAACTGGTCGGCCAGGTGCTCGCCCACCGCCGCGCCGCTATCCAGATAGTGCCGCGCTTGTGTCGCCACCTGGTCGGCCACCCGCTCGGCCGCCACGCCGCATTCGCCAAAGCTGGAGAACAGCTCGGTCAGGTGCTGGTGGCTGGCGGTGA
>NZ_JAYRLZ010000318.1:0-4489 GCF_041904975.1 Chitinimonas sp.
ACCCTGGACAGCACGCCTACGGCCTTTACAACAAGCCTGAAGCCTTCGGGTGTACTCACCAAACAGACCCTTACAGCCAGCCTCACACCAAGCAGTGGCGACCTGGGTCAAAGCGGCTGCATGTTCTTTGGCGCTTTAGTCGGCGGAACGACCTTTTACCTTGTCGATTCGACTGGTTGGGCGCCGCTTAATCCAGCCAGCCCGATTGCCTACCGTATTTCGCCGCTGGCCAGCACTCAGGCACGCTTGGTCGACAAACTCGACCTGAGCGGATTGATAGGGACGCCCATCTATGCCGGCTATGGACGGGGAATGACCACCAGTGCCTGTTTCACGGACATGATGCAGAACCAGCGGTACAAGCAGGTGTACATCATTCAGTGATTCGATGCGCTCGTGCGCTTCACATCACCTGGCCATGCCTATCGCCCCCGGGCCCGCGCTTGAATGGGCTGAGCGGGGGCAAGCAGCTATGGGTGAAAACAGCAGTGTAGGCGGGACATTTCTAGGTGACAGAGCACGATTGCGTTTCTGCAAACCTGGCAGCGCGCCTATCAGCCTTTGCCATCGTCCAGCAAAACCGGATCAGCAAAGGCCGCCTGGATGTGTCGGCGCTCATCCGCCGCTGCCAGCAATACCGCCACGCATTCGCCATCGAGCCGGCCTGCTGCGACTTCGCGATCGAGCTCGGCGACGATGGCTGCCTCGTCCCAGGCTTGCTTGTAGGGCCGGCGATTGGCCAAGGCGTCGTAGACATCGGCCACCGCCACAATCCGTGCTTCCAGGGCGATCTGCTCTCGCTGCAAGCCGCGCGGGTAGCCCGAACCATCGCCGCGCTCATGGTGTTCGGCCACGATATTGCGCATTACCCGGGTGGCCATGCCCTCATCCAGGCCCATATCGCGCGCGATCTGCCCGACCAGTTGCTCGCCGATTTCGACATGGCGGCGCATGATCAGCCATTCATCCTCGTTCAGCCGGCCGGGTTTGAGCAGCACGCTGTCGGGAATGCCGACCTTGCCGATATCGTGCAAGGGCGCAAACAGATGCACATATTCGACGAACTCATCCGGCAAACCGTGCTTGCCAGCCAGCGCCCGCGCCATCAGCCGCGAATAATTGGCCATGCGTTCCAGGTGGCTGCCAGTTTCCAGATCGCGGACCTTGGCAAGGCCGCTAGCCACTCTTACCGTGCCGATCAGACTGCGCACCGTGCGCAATTGCAGCAGGTAGAGCTGAGCGATCAGGTCGGCAAATACATCGAGAAACTGGGTAGCGGCAAGATCAAAAAACTCCAGCTGCTGCGAATCAAAAAACACGAATGCTGCCAGATCCGTCCCTTGGTAAACCGGCACCGTATAGCTGGATCGATAGCCCTGCTGCTTGAGCCAGGCGGTGTGCGGGCTGTCGGTATGAAAGCGGGCATCGATATCACGCACCAGCCGGCTTTGCCTTGCCTGCGCCAGTGCCTGCAAGGACGGCACCTCACTGAGGCGCGCCTCGTGCCCGAGCAGGGCTGGCCCGCCCAAATTGCTGCTGGCAAAGGTTTTCAACAGGTCGGTTGCAGGGTCATAAATGGCAACCGCCATCCGATCGACGCCGGGATAGCGCAAGGCAATGACTTGGTGGACGGCAGCGATGCGCTCGGCCAGGCTGTCCGGCGCGGGTGCGACAGCCATCAGGCCCTGCTCGGCATGGGTTTGCATTTTCCACCTCTGGCGCCTGCGGCGTCCCGGATTTTTGTACGCGTCTTGTGCGCTCTGCCCTGCCCGGCGGTGAACACCACCGGGCAGGGCTCGGGCGAATCCTCGGTCGCGGCAAGTGCGACCCAACCGACGCGGGCACAATCGACAGGATAGGCCAAACCCGGGCCAGTCATCCAGCCACTATTCGCCGCAAGGAAGCTTTGATTGCCTGCACTGGCGCCTGACAAGTGCGCGCCTACCCGCGCCGGCAGGCGCCGTATTGCAGTCAGCCCCTGATCATGCTGGCAGCCCGCAAGCCTGACAGATAAGCACCATGCACGGTGCCGAAGTGATCTCGATGGCATGCTTCGCCGGCAAAGTGCAAGCGGCCGCCAACACTGGCCGCCAGCGTATCGCGCATCGCCGGGGTAGCGCCGACCTGGTTGAAGGAATAGGAACCGCGTGCAAACGGGTCACTGGCCCAGCGCGTAATCTGCCAATCGCTAGGGGCAGGAATACTGGAGCCGAACAGGGTGCGCAAGGTTGCCATGGCACTGGCGACGATATCGGCGTCGCGCCAGCTCTCGATCTCGTTGCCGAACTGGGCAGCGTTGAAGCCCAGCAATACCGGCTGCCCGCTAAAGCGGTGAATATTGATCCATTCCTCCCACTGACCGCGGCGAGCCAGTTCAGGCAGATAGCTGATCCAGTCGGTATCGGGCCAGAACACCTGGGGAAAGCGCAGGTAGCACTTGTTCAACACGCCTACACCGAGTTTGTTGATCGCCGCGCGCTTGGCCGGCGGCAAGGCCGGACTGAAGGTGATGGCTCCGCCTTGCAATACCCCCAAAGGCAAGGTCAGCACCACATGGTCGGCGCGAAAGCTGCCCTGCCCGGTAACAACGGTGACGCCACTCCTGTCGTTGGCGACACGCTCCACCACCTGGCCCAAGCGGATATCCAGGCCCCGCGCCAGGTAGTCGGTCAGCACCAGGTAGCCATCGGGAAACAGGACATCGTCACCCCCGAACTCCTTGCCGCTGTCGCCATACCAGGCAGACAGGCGCTCGGCGGCGCCAGCGTACTCCTGCTCGAACACGCCATTGATCACATAGTTGATCAGCGATTTGTCGTAGTCACCGAGTTTGCTCCAGCGCACCTCACGCTCGACCACCCGACGCAATGTGTCATCGTGGTCGGCGTCTTGCGCCCGGCTCAGCGCGCTGAAGATTGCATCGGTCCAGGACTCGATATCGCGATCGGTGGCCTGGCTGATACGGCTGCCATCGCTGAAGTAATCGGTGGCGCTGCTGTAATAGGTGGCATGCGTGCGCGCCCCCGCCTTGGCAGCAAGTTCGGTCAAGGGGTTCTGGTCGATACCGTGTATCCACGACGCGCCAAGGTCAAGCGGCAGGTCGGGCCAATGATTGCTGGTATCGATACGGCCACCGGTGCGCTGGCGCGCTTCCAGCACGATAACGCCATAGCCCCGGTCGGTCAGGGTGCGTGCGGCAGCCAGCCCGGCCATGCCGGCCCCCAGCACCAGCACACGGTTGCGCTTGGCCGCAACGGGCGGGCGGGTCTGCGCCCTGGCGGCTGCAGCTGCCAGGCACAGGCTGGCCAGCTTGAGGAAATCTCGGCGTTGCATATCAGGACTCCGTAAGGGGCGCCACACGCCTCACCCATTGCCGCTTGACCGGGCTGGCGCAGCGCATCAGCGCGTGGACTTGAACTGACTGTATAGCTTGATGCGCAGGCGTTGGGTATCAGCCGGCACGCTCTTTACCAGCAGCGCTTTTTGCAGCGTCGCTTCCGACGGGTAGACCGTCGGGTTGCTGGTCAGCCTGGCATCGACCAGCGCCAGTGCCGGCTTGTTGGCATTGGGGTAGAAGATCTTATTGGTCAGGCGAGCACTGATATCAGGCCGCAGCAGAAAGTTCAGAAAGGTGTGGGCATGCTCCGGGTGCGGTGCGTCGCGCGGGATGACCAGCATGTCCAGCCATAGCACTGGGCCGCTGGCAGCACCGGCAAAGTCGATATGGTAAGTCTTGTGGGCTTCTGCGGCCCGGGCTTGCGCCAAGGTGGCATCGCCCGAATAGCTCATGGCCACGCACAGATCGCCGCCGGCCAGCAGGTCGGCCGGGTTGGAGTTGAAGGTACGTATGTATTTGCGCACCATGCGCAGCTTCTCGTGGGCCGCCTGAGCGTCGTCCGGCTTGAAAGCATTGACATCGCGGCCGATGAATTGCTCGGCCAGCACGGTCACGTCGTTGGCACTGTCGAGGTAGCTGATGCCGCAGCGGGCCAGTTTCCCGGCATAGACCGGGTCGAACAGATAGGCCAGCGGGTCGGCCGGCGCCGGCAGATTTCCCAGCGCCGCCCTGACGGCCTCGCGATTGATGGCGACGCCGGTGGTTCCCCAGAAGTAGAGCGAGGCATAGCGATTGTCCGGGTCGGCCTGTGCCGCCTTTTGCAACAAGGCCGGATCGAGATTGCGGTAGTTGGGCAGCCTGGCCTTGTCCAGGGGCAGGAACAGGCCGGCGGCAATCTGTTTCGGCAGATATTCGGTCATCGACCACACCACGTCATAGCCCGAGTGCCCGGTCAGGATCTTGGCCTGCATGGTTTCGATGGCGTCGTACTGGCCGTAGTTGACCTGGATGCCGGTCTCGCGGGTGAAGTCGGCCAGCACATCCTTGTCGATGTATTCGGCCCAGCTATAGATATTGACCACCTTGTCGTCGGTAGCCTTTACGGGGGTCAGTAGGCCGAACGCGAGCAAAGCCGCGCCCAGCCAGGGGTTT
>NZ_JAYRLZ010000319.1:0-4466 GCF_041904975.1 Chitinimonas sp.
GTCGAGGGTCTGGTGTATATGGATCTGCGCGAGTTCGACAAGGCCGAGCAGGCGTTTCAGCGTTCCCTGCGCTTGAATCCGACCGACCCTGATGCCAATCACAACTACGGTTGGTATCTGTGCAATCGCCGAAGCAAATACGCCGAGTCGCAAAAATACTTTGTCGAAGCGGTGAAGAATCCGCTGTACACCACCCCGCAAAAATCGCTGCAACAGGCGGGAATCTGCGCGCACAAGGGCGGTGACAAGGCGGCCGCCGAAGATTATCTGCGCCAGGCCGACCGGATTCAGCCCAATAACCCGGAAACGCTGCTGGGTTTGGCGCGCTTGGTGTACGAGCGCGGCGATCTGGCAGCTGTCCGCACCTTGCTGACTCGCGAAGCCAAACTCGGAACGCCATCGGCGGAAGCGCTGTGGCTCAATGTGCGTATCGAGCACAAACTGGGCAATGCCGAAGCTTCGGCCGGCTTTGCCAAGGAATTGCGTACCCGTTTCCCGGACAGCGACGAAGCGCTGCGCCTGGCCAAGGGTCAATTTGATTAACTCACTAGAAAAGCATGACCGCCCGATCGCGACCATGACTCAAGACGATATCCACTTGCAGACCGAAAGCTTAGCCGCACCCACCCAGCCACAGGGGGCAGGTGCCATACTGGCTGCTCACCGGCAACAGGCAGGCCTGTCCATCGATGATGTGGCGACCAAGCTCAAGCTGGCAAAACGCCAGGTCGAGGCGCTAGAGGCCGATAATTTCGGCCAGCTGCCCGGCAATACCTTTGTGCGCGGTTTTGTGCGCAACTATGCTCGTCTGCTGGAAATAGACTCGCAGCCCTTGCTCAACTATCTGGCCCTACATCTGCCGGCCGAGGCGCCACAGGCGGCCCTGCCGCGCTTGCAGGATGAGGCGATGCCGATGCTGCGCCCCGGCGGTAGCGGCAATCGTCCGCTGATGATGCTGGGCTTGCTGGCCTTGCTCGGGCTGATTCTCTTGATCGGCGGCGCGGCTTGGTTCCTCGAGAACGCCCGCCGCGAGCCACAGCTCACCGTTAACAGTCTTGCGGCAGACCATCAGGTGGCCGCGCCTGCCACCCCGGCCCTTACCATCGCCCCGGTGGCTGTTCCACCTCCCGCAGCGGCTGCCGAGCCGGCGGCGGCAGCCCATACTGGCACGTCGCCTTTGCCGAACCAGCCAGCTCCGGCGGTGGATGGTGCAACGCCGGCTGCGGCAAACACCGCCCAGCCGGTGCCTGCCAGCAGTGCGCCTGTACCGGCAAGTGTTCCGGCGGCTATTGCAGCACCGAGTTCTGCGCCTGCTCCGACACCGGCATCGACACCGGTGGAGCCAAAGGATGCCGTTCATGGCCAGGCTGGAGACATCCGTTTGCAAACCCGCGACAACAGCTGGGTGCAGATCACCGATGCAGCGGGCAAGGTGCTGATCAAGGAAAACGTCAAATCGGGCGAAACGCGCAATCTCAATGGCAAGCCGCCATTCCAGGTGCGCATCGGCAATGCCCGCCATACCGATCTGTTTTACAAGGGCCAGCAGACCGATCTGGCGCCCTATCTCAAGGGTGATGTCGCCACCCTGGAATTGAAGTAGACAGCATGAATCAGCTTCCCCGTCGAATCTCGCATCGTGTTCTGGTCGGCCATGTCGCAGTCGGCGGCGGCGCGCCGGTGGTGGTCCAGTCGATGACCAATACCGACACCGCCGATGCGATTGGTACAGCACAGCAGGTGTTCGAATTGTGGCAGGCCGGCTCCGAGATTGTGCGTATCACCGTCAACTCGCCGGAGGCCGCCGCCCAGGTGGCGAGTATCCGCAGACAGCTCGATGCCATGGGTTGCGATGTGCCGCTGGTGGGCGACTTTCACTACAACGGCCACAAGCTGCTCACGCAGTATCCGGACTGTGCGGCAGCCTTGGCCAAATACCGTATCAACCCCGGCAATGTCGGCAAGGGCAGCAAACGCGACGAGCAGTTCGCCGCCATGATCGAAACCGCCATTCAGTACGGCAAGCCGGTACGGATCGGCGTGAACTGGGGCAGTCTCGATCAGGCCAAGATGGCGCGGATGATGGATGAGAATGCCAAGCTGGCCGAGCCTCTGTCGCCTGACGCCTTGATGCGCGAAGCGCTGATCCAGTCGGCGCTGGAGAGCGCAGCCCAGGCCGAAGCACTGGGCCTGCCCTCTGATCGCATCTGTATTTCCTGCAAGGTGAGCAATGTGCAGGACCTGATCGCGGTGTACCGCGATCTGGGTGCCCGTTGCGCCTACCCGCTGCACCTAGGCCTGACCGAGGCCGGCATGGGCTCCAAGGGCATTGTCGCCTCGACGGCGGCACTGGCGATCCTGTTGCAAGAGGGCATAGGCGACACCATCCGGGTGAGTCTGACGCCGGAACCCGGTGAGGCGCGGACCAAGGAAGTCGTAGTGGCGCAGGAAATCCTGCAGACCATGGGCATCCGCTCTTTCACCCCCCTGGTGACCGCCTGTCCCGGCTGCGGCCGCACCACCTCGACCTATTTCCAGGAGCTGGCGCAAAAAATTCAGCGCTATCTGCGGGAACAAATGCCGGTATGGCGTAGCCAATACCCCGGCGTCGAGACCCTGAACGTGGCGGTAATGGGCTGTGTGGTCAACGGACCGGGCGAATCCAAGCTGGCCAATATCGGCATCAGCCTGCCCGGTACCGGCGAAGTGCCGGTGGCGCCGGTGTTTGTCGACGGCGAGAAAACCGTGACGCTGAAGGGCGAGGGCATTGCCGAGGCCTTCCAGGCCATTGTTGACGATTATGTGCGCAGCAATTACGCCGAAGGCGGCAAATTGCGCCGCGCAAGCAAGATCATTCCTGTGAAGGCTGTTTGACTGATGGCTGACAAGTTTCAAAGCATCAAGGGTTTTTACGACATCCTGCCCGGCGACAGTGCACTGTGGCACAAGCTGGAGCGAACCGTCAGCGAGGTGTTCGGCCAGTATGGCTACCGCTATATCCACCTGCCCATCGTCGAGCCCACTGGCCTCTATGTGCGCGGTGTCGGTGAGCATACCGATATCGTCGAAAAAGAGATGTATTCCTGGACCGATGCACTCAATGGCGACAAGCTGACCTTGCGGCCGGAGGGCACGGCCGGATGCGTGCGCGCGGTGATCGAGCATAGCCTCACTTACAACGGCCCGCAGCGCCTGTGGTACCTCGGCCCGATGTTCCGCCACGAGAATGTGCAGAAGGGACGCCAGCGCCAGTTTCACCAGGCCGGCATCGAGGCTTTCGGCCATGAAGGCCCGGATGTCGATGCCGAGCAGATGATCCTGCTGGCGCGCTTGTGGAAGGAAGTCGGCATTGCCGATGTCGAGTTGCAGATCAATACCATTGGCGATGCGGATGAGCGCGCCGCCTATCGGCAAACCCTGATCGACTATTTCGAGCGGCATGGTGATTTGCTGGATGAGGATGCCAAGCGCCGCCTGCACGCCAATCCGATGCGGATTCTCGATAGCAAGAACCCGCGCATGCAGGACATGATCGAAGCGGCACCCAAACTGTTCGACGTGCTTGGTGCCGCCAGCCGCAGCCATTACGACGGTCTGTGCCAGCTGCTGAGCGATGCCGGTATCGCCTACCGGCACAATACCCGCTTGGTTCGCGGGCTCGATTACTACAACCGCAGCGTATTCGAATGGGTGACCACCCGTCTGGGCGCGCAAGGCACCATCGCTGCGGGCGGTCGTTACGACTCCCTGGTCGAAACGCTGGGTGGCAAGCCGACCAAGGCCTGTGGCTTTGGCATGGGCATGGAACGGGTGATGTTGCTGATGCAGGAGTATGGCGTCACCGCCAGCGATGCCCCCGATGTCTATCTGGTCAATGCCGGTGAGGCGGCCCAGCGCCAAGCGCCGCAGATTGCCGAGCGCTTGCGTGATCAGGGCCTGGCGGTGGCCGTGCATGCCGGTGGCGGTAGCTTCAAGTCGCAGATGAAGAAGGCCGATGGTTCGGGCGCCCGCTTTGCAGTGATCGTGGGTGATGAAGAGGCGGCAGCCGGAACGGCTACGCTCAAGCCGCTGCGCGATGGCGGCGAGCAGCAGACGCTGGCGCTCGATGCCTTGCTGGCGGTGTTGCGGGGTTGATTCATGCATGAGCCTGCCAAGCTCAAGGTGTCGATTCGCCTGTTTGCGCTGAATGTACTCGGTGCAGTATTGGCAGCGGCCGGCGTCTACTATCTGGCACTTGGCAACTGGCTCGGCGCAGCCTTGCTGGTGACGGGGGGAGCGCTGGTGACGGTGTTTATGGTTGATCTTTTCAAACGTATCGGTGCGCTGCAACGCGCACTCAGGCAACAAGACGGAAACCAAGGATAGCAAGATGGCGGCTTTTGATTTGCAGGAACAGGAACAGATAGACGAGCTGAAGGCCTGGTGGGCCAAATGGGGCTGGCTGGTCAGCACCAGCCTGGTCGCCG
>NZ_JAYRLZ010000320.1:0-2235 GCF_041904975.1 Chitinimonas sp.
CTCAACCCGGAAGACAACAGGGCTTTCACGGGAGCCAGCTGCGCCTCGATGCGCGCCTCAGCCATTCCCGCCTCGCGCTCACCAAGCGTTTCCCCGACACAAACAATTCCGAACAAGCCAGCCTGCCACAACCTGACCAGCCGCGCGGAAATCGAATCATCACTTTCGGCAAACAAGCTGCGGCGCTCCGAGTGACCAACGATTGCCAGCTCACATCCTGCATCACGCAACATCTCCGCCGACACTTCACCAGTGTACGCACCAGTCACATGTGCAGATGCATTCTGCGCCCCGACCCCCACATCGCTACCAGCAAGCAGTTTCGCTGCCAATACAAGATAGGGAAATGGAACACAGACCGATACCCGGGCAGCGAAGCTTTGCTCACGCAATTGCCCAAGCACCTCATTGATCTGCTTCGCCGAGCCATTCATCTTCCAGTTGCCGATCACATGCTTGCGCATCATTCAGCCCACCTTCCTGCTCTCAGCAAAGGCGCCGGATTCTACTGGCTTGCATCGGCATTAGTCAATCAAGGCGACACACCGGGCAAGTTGACACAGAGTTGTAATCTAATCGAAATATACGATCATTAACATCCACGCCGTCGGTTACAGCCGCTTCCGGGCTAGCCCTGTTTTGCCAGCATTTGCGCGGCATTCAGGATGGTCCGACCACAGCGATCACCTCATTTGTCTGGTCCCGTTTCTAAGCCAATCCTTCGGAGTTACTTGCAATGCGCCTGTCCACTGGCCTCAAAATTTCCGCCTTTGCCTTGCTGTCGCTCGGCTTCGGTGTTGCACATGCCGATATCACCGGTGCTGGTGCAACTTTCCCATACCCTGTGTATGCCAAGTGGGCCGAGGCTTACAAAGCCAAGACCAATGTTGGCCTGAACTATCAGTCCATCGGCTCGGGCGGCGGTATCAAGCAGATTCAATCCAAGACGGTGGATTTCGGCGCATCCGACAAGCCACTCACACTTGAAGAACTGAACAAAGACGGCCTGATGCAATTTCCGACCGTGGTCGGTGGCGTAGTGCCGGTCTACAACCTGCCTGGCATCGAAGCCGGCAAGGTCAAGCTGACCCCGCAAGTGCTGGCCGATATCTATCTCGGCAAGGTCAAGCTGTGGAACGACCCGGCCATTACCGCACTGAACAAGGGCGTTGCCTTGCCGGCCCTGTCGATCAATGTGGTACGCCGCGCCGACGGTTCGGGCACCTCGTTCATCTTCACTAACTACCTATCGAAGGTCAGCCCGGAGTGGAAGACCAAGGTTGGCGAAGGCACGGCAGTTGCATGGCCTGCCGGTATCGGCGGCAAGGGCAATGAAGGCGTTGCCGCCTATGTGCAACGCCTCAAGGGTGCCATTGGCTATGTCGAATACGCTTATGCCAAGCAGAACAAGCTGTCTCACGTCCAACTGCAAAACCGTGATGGCGAATTCGTAGCGCCTACGGCTGAAGCCTTCCAGGCTGCAGCCGACAAGGCCGACTGGGCTCGTGCTCCCGGCTTTTATGAAATCCTCACCAATGAGCCTGGCAAGGCGACCTGGCCGATTTCCGGCGCGACCTTCATCCTGATGCACAAGAAACAGGACAAGCCGCAAAACGCCGCCGAGACCTTGAAGTTCTTCGACTGGGCTTATACTGCCGACGGCGCCAAGATTGCGGCTTCGCTCGACTACATCCCGTTGCCAGCCAGCGTGATCAGCCAGATCAAGGCATCGTGGAAGCAGATGACCGACAATAGCGGCGCTGCGATCGTCAAGTAACTCCGGGTTTACCCGCCGAAGTGGCGGGTAGCACATCAAGCAGGAATTGATGGAAGTCGATTCCTGCTTTCTTGTCTTACACAGTTTCGTGAGCAGCCATGCAAGAGCAAATCCAGCGGCAACGGTTCCGCATCGCCGATATGGTGTTTTTCAATGTCACGCGCATGGCCGCATGCTTTGTCCTTGTGGTCCTGGCAGCCATTGCCTTTTCGCTGGTCGAAGGTAGTTTGCCGTCGATCAAGCAGTTCGGTATCAGCTTTATCACTTCACCGTCCTGGGACCCGGTTGCTCGCCACTTTGGCGCGTGGCGCCCGATCCAAGGCACCCTGATTACCTCTGCGATCGCGCTGCTTATCGGTGTACCGGTCAGCTTCGGCATCGCCCTGTTCCTCACCGAGCTGTCGCCGATCTGGTTGCGCCGCCCGCTTGGTATCGCCATCGAGTTGCTCGCCGGCATT
>NZ_JAYRLZ010000320.1:2245-4459 GCF_041904975.1 Chitinimonas sp.
TTGTCGTCGCGCCGCTGCTTGGCGATCACGTACAACCGTGGATTACCGAACATACGGCATCCATTCCCGTCCTGGGCCAGCTTTTCAATGGTGCGCCATTCGGCATCGGTATGTTCACCGCCGGCCTGATCCTCGCCATCATGATCATCCCCTTCATTTCGTCGGTGATGCGTGACGTATTCGAGGTCGTTCCTTCCATGCTGAAGGAATCGGCCTATGGCCTCGGCGCCACCACCTGGGAAGTCGTACGCAATGTCGTCCTGCCTTACACCAAGACCGGTGTCATCGGCGGCATCATGCTTGGTCTGGGCCGCGCGCTCGGTGAAACCATGGCGGTAACCTTCGTCATCGGCAACTCTTACGACGCTATCGAATCGCTGTTCCACCCGGGCAACTCCATTGCCTCCATTCTGGCCAATGAATTTGCCGAAGCGCATGACGACCTGCACTTCTCCTCGCTGATCGAATGTGGCCTCATCCTGTTCATCATCACCTTCATTGTCCTGGCCTTGTCGAAACTCTTGCTGATCCAGTTGCGCAAGGGCGAAGGCAGCCACTCCTGACCAGGTGAAGGAAACCATCATGAATAATTCCCTGTATACCCGCCGTCGCATTGTCAATGCCTTCAATCTCACCATGGCCAGCCTTGCCATGCTGTTCGGCCTGTTCTGGCTGGGCTGGATCCTGATCACCCTGTTTCATAACGGTCTGGTGGCGATGCAGCTATCGGTATTCACCCAGATGACACCGCCGCCAGGCAGCGCAGGCGGCTTGGCCAATGCCATCTTCGGCAGCCTGGCCATGGCGTTTTTCGGCACCCTGTTCGGTACCCCAATCGGCATCCTGGCCGGTATCTACCTGGCCGAATACGGTGATGATGGCTGGCTGGCACCTACCGCACGTTTCATCAACGATATCCTGCTATCCGCCCCTTCCATCGTCATCGGCCTGTTCGTCTGGTACGTCTACGTTTCCAAGGTGCATCATTTCTCGGCCTGGGGCGGCGCGTTCGCACTGGGCCTGATCGTTGTGCCGGTGGTACTGCGCACCACCGAGAATATGCTGCGCCTGGTGCCGAGCAGCATGCGCGAAGCGGCCTATGCGCTCGGAACGCCGAAGTGGAAGGTGGTTTCCAGCATCACCTTGCGTGCGTCCAAGGCCGGGGTGCTGACCGGCATCCTGCTGGCGGTATCGCGCATTTCTGGCGAAACGGCGCCACTGCTGTTCACCGCACTGAATAATCAGTTCTTCAGCGCCAATATGAACGGCCCGATGGCCAATCTGCCCAGCGTGATCTTCCAGTTCGCCATGAGCCCCTATGAGGACTGGAAACGCCTCGCCTGGGCTGGCGCACTGATTGTTACGCTGGCGGTGCTGCTGCTCAATATTGTTGCGCGCGTGCTGGTCAAGCGCGAACAGACTTCGTAAAACGCGATTGAAAATCTGCCCTTGCAAGAAAGCTATTTGATGACCACGCCCAACTCCCAAGCCAAGCTCGCCGTTCGTGGCCTGAATTTCTTTTACGGCAATTTCCATGCGCTGAAGAATATTCACCTGGACATCCCGGCCAACAAGGTTACCGCCTTTATCGGCCCATCCGGCTGCGGCAAGTCGACCCTGCTGCGTACCTTCAACCGCATGTATGGTCTCTACCCCAAGCTGCGCGCCGAAGGCCAGATCCTGCTCAATGGCAGCAATATTCTCGACCGCAATGTCGACCTGAACATGCTGCGCGCCAAGGTCGGCATGGTGTTCCAGAAGCCCACGCCGTTCCCGATGTCGATTTACGACAATATTGCCTTTGGCGTGAAACTGTATGAAAACCTCAGCCGCTCCGAGATGGATGACCGGGTCGAATGGGCGCTGACCAAAGCGGCGCTATGGAATGAAGCCAAGGACAAGCTCAAGCAATCCGGCCTTGGCCTGTCCGGCGGCCAGCAGCAGCGCTTGTGCATTGCGCGCGCCGTGGCAGTGAAGCCGGAAGTGGTGTTGCTGGACGAGCCGACCTCGGCACTTGATCCGATTTCGACCGCACACATCGAGGAACTGGTGCATGAACTCAAAGAGGACTACACCATCGCCATCGTGACCCACAATATGCAGCAGGCGGCACGGGTATCGGACTACACCGCCTATATGTACCTGGGCGAGTTGGTGGAAGTCGGTGCAACCGATCAGATCTTTACCAAGCCTGGCAAGAAGGAAACCGAGGAC
>NZ_JAYRLZ010000021.1:0-26712 GCF_041904975.1 Chitinimonas sp.
ACATTGCCGAAAAAGTCGTCGCGTTTGACCGCCACACTGCTGTAGTCGCGCCATTTGTCCGGGTAGCCGATTTTGTTGGCAATGCTGCGCAGTTTTTCCAGCGCCTTGTCCTTGGTGGTCTGGCTCATCCAGTCCAGCGACTGGATATCTTGCGCCATCGCAGCCTCAATCTGCTCGGTCATATGCAGCGTGTCCTGCTTGAGCTTCTCGCTGAAGTTACGGCTGACGAATTCTTGCGCCAGCGCGTCGCCAAGCTGGTAGTCGACCAGCTGCACGCAGGTTTTCCAGCGCGGCTTCAGTTTCGGCGTGCCGCGCAAGGTCTTGCCGAAAAAGTCGAAATTGGCTTCGATAAACGGTGTAGAAAGGTGCGGTGCCGTGTCTTTCAACACAAACCAGCGCAGATAGGTTTTCAATTCACCCAAGGGGCGTGCCTTCAGTTCTTTGGACAGCGTCTCGAAAAAAGCCGGCTCGGTGGCGTTGAAGGTGTCGATACCGCTCAGGCGGAACTCCTTGAGATACGGCGCCCAATCGAACTCCGGGGTCAGCGCCTGCAGGCCCTTTGCATCGTATTTGTGGAAGATCTTGTAAGGATCACGCCGCTCCACCCTGGTGAGGCGTGACTTTGCCAGACTGGTTTCGAAGTCCATTACCCGTGCGGCACCTGTCTTGGCCTCGGCTTGCGAATAGCCCGACAGCATCAGCATCGACTCGATATGGGCCAGATATTTCGCGCGGATTTCCACCGACTTGGCATCGGTTTTCAGATAGTAGTCACGGTCGGGCAAACCCAGTCCACCAGCCGTAGCAAAGGCAATCACCTGCGAAGAGTCGGCAAAGTCCTGGTCGGAGCCAAAGCCGAATAGCGGATTGATGTCATGCAGATGCAGCTGCGCCAGCAAGGCGGGCAGCTCGCTCAAGGATTTCATGGCGTCGATCTGCGCCAGATATCCCTTGATCGGCGCGCTGCCCTTGGCATCGATGGTCTTCATGTCCATACAGGCGGCGAAGTAGTCACCGGCCTTTTGCTGTGCGGCGCTGCGCCCCTCGGTCTTGTTGGCAAGGCCATCGAGAATGCCCCACAAATAGCGCTGATTGTCCTGCGCCACTTTCGAGTACACATCCCATTTGGACTGGTCAGCCGGAATCGGGTTATTGCGAATCCAGCCCCCACAGCTGTACTGGTAGAAGTCGACACAGGGGTCGATCGATCTGTCCATCGCCGTGACATCGAGGCTCGGTGTGTAAGGCAAGGCGCGCAAGGGTTGCTCGTCCTGCGACGCATCGGCATGGGCCGCCAGGGCCAGCTGACCCAAAGCCAGTGCCAGTGCGGTCTTGATAAATAAACGCATTGCTTTGTCTCCACCTGTTTTCGAAAGCGCCATGCCAAGCCGGCGGCGATGCTCGCCTGTTGATAAAGCGCTGTGCTGTGTATCAAGCCGGGCCGCCTGGCGGCCGGCAAACCAGCCGGTATGTTAATGGTACGGCGGCTGTGGGGTGGTGCTCGAATTAGCACAGTCACTCTCCACAGCCCGAAGGCTGCAATGTTTAGTTAAATCAATGGTTTCGGGGTGATCTGTGCCCGCTGAGCGGATTGCTCAGATTTGCGCTCGAATGCTCGGCATTTGCACGGTAAATGGCATAGACCGAGCGCAATTTGCTCACCAGTCGCTTACCAGCGCGTGCAGCTTGACCAGTTCTTCATCATTGAGCGCTAGCGGCGTCTCTACCTGGAACACGTAGAGCAGGATTCCCTCGAATCGAACCTCATTGTCCTTGGACGCCTTTACCTTGCTGGCGATCTCCTTGGCAACGCGGCGACGGTCAAATGCTGGTGCTGGTGCTGGTGATGGTTGCTGCGGTGCGCGGCCGTTGATTGGCTTCGGCTCTTCATGACTCACGTCTTTACTCTCCGTTTGTTCAGGCCCTGTTGTCGGGCCGTTGAAATTGTTCAAGGTGAAGGAATGGATTGTGTTACCTGTCCACGCATTTTGTGGCGCAGGACTCCCTCTCGACACCCCTGTGGCTTTCTGGATCGCTTCACCGGTAGCACGGCTTGCTTTGATCTCTAGGGCCGTTTTTTCCTCATCAAACATAAGTTCACTCTCGAAGGTTTGTACCTGCCGGATGCTTATGAACCTGCTAGTTGTTGTTGTGGTAAGACGTCTAAATTCTGCCATTTCAATCCTCGTTATTGCCTAACTGGCGGCGGGCGTGCCGACCAATGATTTCGGGTCGTCCTCATATCTCCTCCTTTCTCCTGTCAAATGCAGGCTACTGATAATTAATCCCTTCACGGAACTGGTCTACGGCGAAGTTTGCCGCCTTGTAGCCAGATTCGCCGCTAGACATCGCGATAGCATACAGACGCATGCATAGATCAGCCGCGTCAGCCGCTTTAAGGCCAAGCCCATTGCTGATCAAGTAGGTGGACTGTACGCAGCCCCACATCGCGTCGTGATCAAGCTGCGATGGATGACTACTCGCTAACGGGGGCGGCTCGTTACGGCGCGGGGCCTCAGGCTCCCGGCTGACCACCTCCGCATAGGCGATGTCAGTAGGTATTGGCTGACGGGGCTTATCCCACCCATCGCTGAAGTTTACCGGCCCTTCTCCAGTTGCCAGCCATTGCACCGTAACGCCTGCAGCCATCGCCAGTGCGACGAGGTGAGATGTGGCGATATCAACTTCCCCCTTGCGCCATCGCTGCAGAGTCGCATTGGTGACTCCTACGGCCCGCTGTGTCTTCCCCGACCCCCCAATACGCTGGATGCAATAAGCCACCCGCTCAGGTAGAGATTGGCAAAGGTTCCAATCTTCAACTTTTGCAACAGTCATAACTAACTCCGTAATTGCAAAAGTTCTCTGTAAACGTTTGATTTAAATTAAGAATCATTAGTTAACAAAGAACTTCTCGCAACGTTTGAACTTTTGCGAACCATTGCGACGCATAAAAGTTTCGCAAAAGATTGACGCAATAGAACGTTTAGTAAATACTTTGTTCATGACTTCATCGCATGCGAGCAAGACATGAGCAAACAAACCACCCCAAAAAAAGCCGCTGCGGCGGACATGCACCGTGCGGACATCGTGGCGGCTTTACACAAGCGTGGCTGGTCGCTTCGGAGTCTAGCGAAACATCACAACTACAAGACGCCAACCGCGCTGGGCAATGCACTGGATCGAAAGTGGCCGAAGGGCGAGAAGCTGATCGCAGATGCGATTGGCCTCCCTCCAGAAGCCATCTGGCCGACCCGGTACGTCAATTCTACGGCGGTTTTTGTACATGAATAAACATTTTTGTATCGCTGGCGTTCGTTTTGGTACGGCCAGCTTAGGTGGTTGAACGTAAAAGTGCATCGTCGGCATTACCCAAGGAGCAGGAAATGCGCGTGAGTAAACGTAACTGGAAGCGCGAGCGGCCTACCAGCCTGCAAGACGCCTTCAACCTGAGTTGTGACTTTGCGCTGGAGGAACATCGGCGCCCGGCCAAGCAGATGTGGGAGCTGATGGCGACTACCCAGCAGACCTATTCGCGCTGGACGGCGGAAGCGTCAATGCCGGTGAACCGGATTCCGCAGTTCGAACAGTTGTGTGGTTGCCGCTTTGTATCGGACTACCTGGCCTTGGCGGCGGGGCGGATGGTGGTTGACCTGCCGCTGGGCAAGAAGGCCGATGCGGTGGAAGTGGCCGAGTTACAGGCCAGGGCGGCCGAGACGATGGCTCTGCTGATCCGCTTTTACCAAGGGCGGGCGGCGCTGGATGAAACCTTGATGGCGCTGGATGAAGTGTTGCGCGGGCTGGGCTACCACCGCGCGAATGTGGTGAAGGTGGCTGAACCGGAATTGGATTTTGGGGGAGAGGAATGATGAAACGACCTGACTTTGTATCACTGAGCAACTTGCAGCAGCAACGTCGCACCGAGACGCCGAAGTTCTTGCGCCGGATTCATTTGGCGGCCGCGTCAGGATTGGCACGGCGAGAGCCGGCCTGGGTGCCGGTCTTTCTTGCGCACTACCAACTGCCAGAGAAGCCGACCGTCAATGCGGCCTACCGCGAATTTATCAAAGCACCGCACGGCGACACGACCCCGAGCATCTATCAGGTGCGCCGTTTTCTGGCCCAGCTCGGCACCAAGGACATCAAGCCAATGGTGCGCCGTGACTTCACCGAGCTTTTGGACCAGGGGGGCAACGCGATTTTTTCCAAAGCGGCACTGCAAGCGAGTCGAGAAAGGCGAGAGATCGCCGCAAAGCAACGATTGGGTTGTCGAATCGAGGAATCAGTAGGAAATGAGCCTTACCACTCTCCCGACTTTGCCAACGACGCTGAGGCCGAACTGTTGGCCCTCAAGCTACTGCGTGGTTTTCACGGCATGCCCGTTACCTTGATACGCCAGGTGTTGCGCCGCGCTGATTTCTGGCTCGACGCAACCACCCAGCTGAATACCGCTGCTAGCGAGTTTCAGCGAGCTTACGAAGGATATCGGCGCGCTTCTGAGCAATCAACCGCGACGCCTCCTGCGTGAAGTCCGACGTTGAGGTAAGGCCATGACGCGCCTTCTCCGCCTTGAGGTGATGGGCAAGCGTCAATACCTGGGCGACTAGCAATGTTTCCAGCAATTCAGTTTGATTTTCCATGAGGTTCCCCCTGTGATGTTTGAACAAAGTACGCAGATTGCGAGCCTGCCTGCCGAGTCTAGCAAAGCGGCCGGGAACCTCGCCCTTAAAAGCCACTACAGCGCGGCTGAGCTGGCATCGCTGAAGCTGACGGGTGTTCCCGAGTCGGTGAGCGGCATATTCCGTGCCTCTAAGCGTGACGCCTGGGCCTTCCAACGCCGCGCTGGCCGAGGTGGTGGCGTCGAATACGCCTTCACCAGCCTACCTGCCAGCGCCCAAGCCGAAATCAAGGCCCGCATTGCCACCAGCCTGGTGCGCCAAGCCAAGGCTGCGGCACCGGCCGCGCCGATGTTGGGCGAAGTCGCGGTCAAATCGGGTGTAGTCGGCATCCAGCAGAACCTCCCAGGACTCACCGACAAAGACCGCCTGATTGCCGATGCCCGCAAGGGCGTGTTGCTGGCCCTGCAGCGCCTGATGGCCGGCAGCGGCTGCAGCCAAGAGGCCGCCTTGATTACCCTGCTAACCCACGCGGCAGCAGGTGACGTCGCACCGCAGCTGCTCGGCATGCTCAAACTGGCCAAGACCGCACGCGGCCGCAAAGGTACGAACGATCTGCCCTCGGTTCGCACCCTCAAGCGCTGGCTGGCTGCCGACAAGTGCAACGACTTGGCGCCGCGTAAGGTGCAAAAGGACATGCGCGTGCCGGCCTGGGCGCCAGCCTTCCTGTCGCACTACCAGCTGCCACAAAAGCCGACCGTTGACGCCGCCTACCGCGAATTCATCACGGCGCCGCATGGCGAGACCACGCCGAGCATCCATCAGGTGCGTCGCTTCCTCGCCAAGCTCGGCAATGTGAGCCGCGAAGTCGGCCGGATGGGTGGCCGCGAGATCAAGAACATCAAGCCGTTTGTGCGCCGCGACTTCAGCGAACTACTGCCGGGTGACATCTACAGCGCAGACGGCCATTGCTTTGATGCAGAAGTGCGCCACCCGCTCACCGGCAAGCCATTCCGCCCTGAAATCACCTGCGTGATCGACATCGCCACCCGCAAGATCGTCGGTTTCTCGGTTGATCTGGCCGAGTCCGGTCTCGCCGTGGTCGACGCTCTGCGTCACGCCATCACCAGCTGGGGCGTGCCCGCCATGTTTTATGTGGACAACGGCAGCGGCTACGTCAACGCCATGATGCGCGATGAGGCCACGGGGATGATGGCCCGCCTTGGCATCGAAATGAAACACTCGCTGGCCTACAACTCGCAGGCCAGGGGCGTGATCGAACGCTCGCACCAGATGTGGACCGCTGCGGCAAAGAAGCTGCCGACCTATATCGGCGCCAGCATGGACCGCGAAGCCAAGCTGGCCAGCTTCAAGCTCAACCGCAAGGCGATCAAACAAGGTGGCCCCACTAACCTGATGGGCTTCGCCGATTTTCTGGCCTTCTGCCACCAACAAGCAGACGCCTACAACGCCAAGCCGCACCGCAGCCTTGGTGGTAAGTCACCCAATCAGCGCTGGGCCGAGCTGGTGGCGCAGCAGGCGCCGACCATGCTGGCGCCTGCCGAGGCTGAGCACTTATTCAAGCCGCAGGTTAGCCGCAAGGTGCTGCGCGGCGAGCTGCAGCTGTTCAATAACCGCTATTTCAGCGCCGACCTGGAAGAGTTCCACGGCGAGCCGATGCGCATCGCCTATGACATTCACGACGCGAAATGGGTGTGGGTATACGACCGGGCCGGCCGATTCGTCTGCAAAGCAGAGTGGAACGGCAACCAGCGCGCCTACTACGCCAAGCCGGTGGTTGAAATGGCCCGCGAGACTCGCGAGAACGCCCGCATCAAGCGCCTCGAAGGCCATATCGCCGACGTGCAGGAAGCCCTGCAAGCGCCGCTGACTGGCGAAATCACCTACCAGCCTGCCGCCTCGCTCAGCCAGCAAATCACCCGCAGCCGTCTCGCCAAGGAAGCAGACAGCGCCCGCGTAATCGACGCCGAGCTGCTCGACATGCCGCAGGCCAGTGCCCAGGTGCTGCCGATGGCCGACATGCCGCGCCCCCTGTTTGCCCGCACCGCTGACAAATACCGCTGGTTGATGGCCCACCGTGGCGCCTGGACGAACGCCGACCAGGCATGGCTGGCCGACTACGTGGGCAGCGACGAATACGCAGACAGAGTGGACGTTTATGAATTTGAGGGCATCGCCTGGCAGGGCGACACCCTCATGGAAGCGACGGGCTGACCGGCAAGTCAGTAGTCGCCAAGTGAAGTAGTGCTCAACGAGAGGGAAGCTTACATGAAACCGGTATTTGTCAAAACCAGCAACTGGGAACGATTCCACGACGGCGTGCAGGTCGTGCAATCGCGTGGCGCCATGGAAGCCTGCATGCTGCTGGTGTTCGGTGAGCCAGGGCTGGGCAAGACCAGCATCATTACCCGGTGGGCGAACGACAGCAACGCGATCTTCGTCACCGCTCAAGCCAAATGGACCGTGCCCGAAATGCTGCGCGCCATGGCCGCCAGCAAGCCCGGTATCGCGGTGCACCACACCCTGCGCGATACCCGAGCCGCCGTCATCGGCCATGTGATGCGCAATCAACTGCCGATTGTGATCGACGAAGCCGATCATGTGCTGGCGTCGTCCGACACCATCGAAGCCCTGCGCGGCATCAGCGATATGTGCCAGACGCCTGTGATCCTCGTCGGAATGGAGCGGCTGCAGCACAAGTTGTCCAAATTCCCCCAGGTCGCCAGCCGCATCGCCACCGTGGTCAAGTTCGAGCAGATCACCGATCAAGACGTGCTGCTGGCCTGCCGCGACAAAGCTGACGTCGAAATCGAGCGCGAGCTGGGGCTGGAACTGGCCCGACAGTGTGGCGGCCGCATGCGCCTGGTGCTGAACGGCATCGCCCGCATCGAACAATTCGCCAAGGTAAACGGCCTGCAGGCGGTCAAGCTGGCCGACATGAAGGGCATGGAACTAGCCCATGACTGGCAAGCTGGCCGGAGAGCCGCCCGATGAGCCAGCTCACCTACACCCTGCTGACCCTGCTGGCGCGCTATCGCAGCATGGATGTGCCCACCCTTGCTCAGAAACTGGGCGAAGAAGAGCGCACGGTGCGTGGCCGGCTCCACAGCTTGCAGGCGCAGGGCTGGGTCAGCCTGGAGGCGCATCGCTGGACCATCACTGAGACCGGCCGCATTGCTGCCGAGGCAGAAACAACCAAGCGCGGCGAGGCGCTGTATGTGCGCGGCTGGCGCACCCTGCGCATCCTCAAGGGCGCCAGCATAAGCGAGTTGGTGATGCTGTGTGCGCGGCCAGAGGATGGCAATCCGACCCGGTCACTGCGCTGCTACTTCAACTACCTGGCGCGGGTGGGATTGGTGGTGCGGGCTGGTAAGACCGTGCCGGCACGCTATGCCTTGTTGAACGACCCCGGACCCTTGGCCCCGCAAGTGAGCCTCGTTCGCCGCGAGGTGTGTGAAGCGAATAGCCGGCGCGTGCTGTCGTTTGATGAGGGGAGCAAGCATGTCTAGCCCCGCCTACGCCAACGAACGCTGGTACCAGCTGCTGAAAGAAAGCGCCAGCCGCCTGGGTGTGCGCGGCACCGCTCGCGAGCTGGAGTATTCGAACCACACCGGCACCGTGCAAGTGCTCAACGGCAATTACAGCGCCAGCATCGACCGCTTTGCCCAGCGTGTACTCGCCAAGCTAGACCGGGTGACCTGCCCGCACCTGGAGCGCCCGCTGGCCCAGTCCGACTGCCGCAATTTCGCCTACCACCCGAACCCCACCAGCAGCACGGCCGCCGCCGCGCACTGGCGTGCCTGCCAAGCCTGTCCACTCAAGCCACAACAAGGAGACGCAGCATGATGCCCGCCCTGTATCCCCGAACGGTAGCCGGCCGGATGGCCGCGCCGCTGGCCGATGTCGCCGACGCGCAGCCGCGTGTTTTGCATAGCTTGGCCGTGTCGCGGCTGTCCGAACTCAATCAAGCCGAGCGCGTTCTGCGCCAGCTCGGCTGCCGCATCGTCGACCGCCAGCTGCATGATCGCCTGGACGGCGGCCGCTCCAGCATCACCGTGGATCGGCTGAGCAGCACCTTGCTCGACCTGTTGGCCAACAGCGGCAAGCAACTGGCGCACTGCATGGTCGACGGCCAGCGCTGCCTGCGTATGACTGCCTTCCGGGTCGATGTGCTGTGGAGGATGCCATGAGCCGCCTCAAAATCCACAGCGCCCAGGTAGAGGCCGGTATCGCCAGCTTGTTGCCGGTGATGGGCAGCCTGCATCAGCGTGGCGCAGACCTTTTATACGCGCAATGCGGCTGCGGCCAGCGCGAGCGGCCGCTGGTAACGATCCGCCTTGGCGCGGTCTGCAACTGGCTCAAAGCCCAGGGTGCAGAGGTGGTTGGCCGGCATCGTGGTGCGTCTGGCACCGAGCTGCTGTATCGCCTGGTGCTCTGCGGTGTGGATATCGAGTGGTTGGAGCCGGCGCGATGATCGGCCTCGATCCCAAGGTGGCCGCCCAGTTGCGCAGGCAGGCCGAGCAGCTGGCTCAGTCTCGCGGCATCAATCTGCTGGAAGCGCGGGCGATCATTTGGGCCGCCTATCAGCGCGATCTGCAATCGGCCCGAGATCCACCACCCGCAGCGCCCACGGCGCCAGCCCCACCGGTCAACCCGATACCCGGTGTGCGCAATAGCCGGTGGAACGACACCGGCAACCCACCCCGGCCACGCAAGCGAGCGCTGACCGAGCAAGAGAAGCAACAAGGCAAACAAAGCATCCAGACCATCCTGGGTGTGATCGCAGAAAGGAAGAAGCCAAATGGCCCGAAAACGTATTGAAGGCAGCCAGTTCCAGAGCTGGGACGACGTTGATCACGCGCTGCAGCAGATCGGCGAGATCGACCGCGAGCTGACGGTGCTGGAAGCCGCCCACAACGAATCCATCGACCAGCTGAAGGCCAGCGCCAAGGCGCAGGCCGAGCCGCTACTGGCGAAGAAGGCAGCACTGGAGCTGGCCATGAAGGATTTCGCCGAATCCAACCGTGCCGAGTTCGCCAAGGTCAAGAGCCGGCAAATGACGTGGGGCACGGTGAGCTTTCGGCTCAGCACCAAGGTCCTGGTGAAGAAGGTCGGCGACACCCTGCAGGCGCTGAAAGACCTCGGTCTGCACGGCTGCATCCGTATCAAGGAAGAAATCGACAAGGAGGCACTGAAGAACCTGGACGAAGAGACCCTGACCACTATCGGCGCCGCCCTGCGGCCCGAGAACGTGTTCGGCTATGAGATCAACCGGCATGAACTGGTGGAGGCGTGATGGCTAGCCTCACTCCAGCGCAAATAGCGGCAGGGCAACGCCGCACGCTTCGTGCCATGAGAACCAAGGTGATAGCAATGGCTGAAGCATGGGACGGCGTAGATGGCTGCGCGGTAACCGAACTAGAGGAGCTGGCAGAGCAGATTCAGAAAAACGAGGAATTCCTTAACGAGCCGGTCGCCAATACCCACTTCAAGTAGCCAATCCACAGCTGCAAATTTTCTTACTAAAGGAGCAAGACGATGACAAAAGCAGAACTGATCAAGCAGGTCGCCATCCGCGCTGATTTGACCCTGAAGCAAGCCGAGGCGGTCCTCAATGCCTTGACCGCCACCATCCTGGACGTCGTTGCTCGAGGCGAAGAAGTGGTGATCGCCGACCTCGGCACCTTCGGCTCTGCCGAGCGCGCTGCCAAAGAAGGTCGCAACCCGCAGACCGGTGAGGTGATCCAGATCGCGGCCAAGCGCGTGCCGAAGTTCAAGCCACACAAGGCGCTGCGCACTGCCGTAGCCGGCTAGTCACTAGCCTGCAGCCCACCGGTTAGATCGGCGGGCTGTGGAGTAGGGATTAACCACCAAAGGCCGCCATGACTGAATCCAGCACCGAGCAGTTGATCTATGAAGCCGCCCTTGCCCAGCGTGGTGTCGCGGCGGTGGTGATTGCCGGTGTGGTCGAGTTTGGCGGGCTGGTTGCGACCTTGCCGGGTCACTTTTTCGACGGTTCGGTCAACGCTGCCGACCTGGCCGACAAGATTGCCGCCGCCGAGATTGCCCTTGGCCAGCTGCGTGCAGCGGTAGGCGATGGCCTGGTTGATCTGGCCAAAATCGAACAACTGAGCCACTTGGCTGGCTCCCTGGAGTAACCATGACAGCTCGCACCGCCGCCCTTGCCAAAATCCACATCGCCAAGCAGCAGCTGGCCATGGATGACGCCAGCTATCGTGCCCTGCTGCAGCGTGTTGCCCTGGTCGATAGCGCCAGCAAGCTGGATCGGGCTGGACAAGACGCGGTGCTGGCCGAGATGCAGCGCCTCGGCTTTAAGCCGGCTCGCAACTCTCATGGCAAGCGCCCAAAGCCACCGGCAAGCCGCGCAGGACTGATTGCCAAGATCGAAGCCCAGCTGGCGGAAGCCGGCCGGCCCTGGTCCTACGCCGATGGTATTGCCCGCCGCATGTATGCGGTCGACAAGGTGGACTGGCTGACCGACCCAGCCCAGCTGCAGGCCGTTATTGCCGCCTTGTACCTCGACGCCAAACGCCACCAAAGGAGCACCCGATGAAAATCGACATCCGTGCGCTGCCGAATGATCTGCTGGGGCTGCTGCCAGCCAGCGTGCAAGACATTGTGTGCTTGATCGGCGTGCAAGCAGCCTTGCGCCTGGTCAGCGCCTGGCCGGGTCGTACTTTTCCGGTCAGTCGCAACAAGCGCCTGGACGGCCGGGTGCGATTCGAGGCGCTGGCCGAGGTGGTGGGGCATGACGCGGCTGAAATATTGAGCCGCCACTATGCCGACAGCGAGCTGTATATCCCGCAGTGCGCAATCGCCATGCGCGAGCTGCGCGACCGCCTGATTCGTGCAGATTTTGACCGCATCACCGGCAGCGAGGGGCACTCGGCCAGAGCAGCCGTGGTGATGTTGGTCGATGCTTACGGCGTTTCAGATCGCCACGTCTGGCGCGTGTTGAATCGCGCCGACTGGTCAGCTAAAAACTACAATTCGCAGCAGGCGGACCTATTCAGTGTGCCGCTTTAACAGTACCTCATACTTTGCCTATGGCATGGAGAGAAGAATGCAACACTCTGAAGCAGCTGTGATTATCGAAGCGATTGCCGAGTCTGTGCGGCGGACTCCCAGTCAAACGCAAACAATAAATCAGTATGGGTATTACGCTGGAGGTGGAAATCAAGGCGGCGGGCCGTCATTTGTTGCAAACAACAGCGGCGGCACGGGTTTTTCTGCCAACCTTGGGATGACGGGCTCAAGTCAACAAGCCACCTCCAACGTTCAAAACGAAGTAGTAACGAAGTTAGAAGAAGCTGCCGCAGAACTAAGGAAGGAGAACCCCGACGTTCGATCGGTTCAGAATCTATTAGCTTCTGCTACGCAAGCCTTGCCGTATTTGGCACCATTAGTCGACTTGATGAAGGACCTTTTTGCTTCGTGAGCAGCAGTCAGCCATTCCATAAATGGCATTCAAAAAATGTCCGTGAGGAGGAAATAGAGAATGAGAAAGCAATTTAGTGTTGCACTGGCCATGCTGTCCGCCTTGGCAATGGCCGAGCCGATCTCGGTCGATTTAAGCAAATCCACCGTGGCGGTCGAGGGCAAAAGCGATATTCGGGTGCGCAACCTGAAGATTGCCGGCGTTGAGCAAACCTTCAGCGTCCTGCTCAAGTGGGACGGCGACAAAATGACCTACATCCCGACCAATGCCGCCCCGGAAGAGCCAAAGCCCACTACCCAACCGGACCCAACAACCGGCGAACCACCCAAGTTACCCGAGCAGCCCATCTGCCCGCAGCCGCCCAGCAATCTACCCAACCCCGCCTGCGGCCACTGAGCCAGAACGAACAAGCCCCGCACTGCGGGGCTTTTGCTTGGTGGCGATTCGCTGGCATGATTCGGCCCGTTTTCTAAATACAACGTGCCCGCAAGGAGGGATAAATTGAAGTTCGCATATACCGCACTGATTTCCGCATTGATGTCTACGTCGATACTGGCTGCGCCACTGGCAGTTGATCTGACCGGCTCGACCATGACGGTAGAAGGTAAAAGCGGCATCCGCATTCGCAACCTGAAAGTTGACGGTGTTCCGCAGGCATTCAATGTGTTGCTGCAATGGGATGCTGCACGCATGGCCTATGTGCCGGCTGGCGCAGACGTTGAACCATCAGCCCCCGTGTCTAGCACATGTACGCTAAACGTGAACACACAAGCTAGTGGCATCGTGGCTATCAAGTTTGCCAAGACTGGCGGTGTGTTCGCCGTGTCCGTTACTGCTGGCGCAGGCGGCAGTCTCTTTATTAGCGAACATCTGCACATTGTCCAAGGTGCAAGGCAATTTGATGTATCAATCACCGAGGGCAATGCGTCGACCGGCTATTTCAAAGGCGATCTCGATTGGATCGGGGTTGGCCAAATTCTTCCCGGCATTACAAAAACCGGGACAATTACCATGCCGTCTAGCTTCAATTTCAGTGCGCCGTACACGCTAAATTACAACGATAGCGAATCCACAACCATAGCCTGCAGCTAACCCACCAAGCCCCGCACTGCGGGGCTTTTGCTTTCCCGCTGACACCGTTCAACTCTTTCTGTCCTCGCGCCCGCCCGCACACTGCGTCCATGGTTCAAGCCAGACGACGCAACGACGCAAAGGGCTGCGCCTTTTGCGTCCACGCCAAAGCCCCGAGTGATGCACGCATGCAGGGCTTTGCCCTGTGTGCCAAAGACTCGCCAGCACGCTACCACTCGCTGCGCTGGTCTTGCCGGCTTGAGCCTCCCCGATACCAACCGCTCCAGGGAGGCAGTACATGCAACGCGATATTGCAGGGCGATTTATCTGGCTATTGATCACCATCGGGCTAGTCGGCACGCTCAGCCTGCTGACCCCCGCTGCTGGTGCCGCGCCAAACCCATCCATGCTGGCGTATTACAAGCTCGCCCTGGTCATGCTTGCCGGCTGCGTCGGCTATGCGCTGGATGTGCTGCTATTTCCGTATGGGCGGCCAGACGGCTATCTCTACCTCGGCGAGTGGACCTTGCAGCAGCCTGGTGTCGATGGTGACGCCGACTATCCGGTGCATGGCAGCTATCACCTCGTGTTTGCCGCTGCGATGATTCGCCGCGCCTTGATTGTCGCCGCCAGCATCATCGGCGTCGCGCTGGGGATGTAGCCATGCGCGCCGCCACGCTCCTTGCCCTGTTGATGTCAGGCTGTATTGCCACCCCGGCGCCAGCCGCACTACCTGAAGCCAGCTACCGCTACCGCGCCACCCTGGTGCGAGAGGCCCACGCGGCCTGGGGCTTGTCCGCCCCGGTCGCCACCTTCGCCGCCCAAGTCCATCAAGAGAGCCACTGGCGCAGCAATGTCACCAGCTCGGCCGGCGCAGCCGGCATGACGCAAGTGATGCCCGACACCGCACGCTGGCTGGCCAGCGTCGAACCATCGCTCAGCCCAGCCACCCCGACCAACCCGCAGTGGAGCCTGCGCGCCATGCTGGTCTATGACCGCTGGCTGTGGCAGCGGATCAAGGCCCGCGACGATTGCCAGCGCATGGCCAAGGCGCTACGCGCCTACAACGGCGGGCTGGGCTGGCTGCGCCGCGATGAACAGCTGGCAACCGCCAAGGGTATCGACCCCGACATCAATTTCGGCCAGCTCGACACCGTGAATGCCGGCCGCTCGCTGCCCGCCTGGCGCGAGAACGTCAGCTATCCACGCCTGATCTTGCTCAGCCATGAGCCGCGCTATATCGCCGCAGGGTTTGGCGGGGGAGTGTGCGCATGATTGGCCGCCTCCTCGCCGCCGCCATCCTGGCACTGCCGGCATTTTTCGCGCCGCCACCACTGCAACTAACACCGTCGACGCGCAGGCAAGCCGCCCAGCGGCAGGCGCATGGCTTCAGTGGGATCGCCGCAGCCCGCCGTGCTGCACGCAAACGCCGCAATCAGAGGAGTTCGAAATGACAGTCAAAATTCACAACATATGCAACCTCGCCGGCATGCCTGCGCTTGATCGCAATGTCATCTCGATCAATGGCATTGAGTTGATGCTAAGGCAGCAGGACTACGGCGATCTAGTCAGCGCCATCAGTGAGAAGGCCGGGAACGACTTCAACAATGCACTGGAGGTATTCAAGAAATACCAAGCTAAGGTTGCAGCGACTCACCGGGCGGTGGACAAGCTACGCAGCTGCTTTTACTTACAGGAAGGTGACTACTTCATCCTCAAAGACAAATCCAACTTGGACTTTGAGCAGGTCGTCGATGCATTAGATGGCTGTGCCAAAGCCTTCGGCTTTGAATAAGAGGGCGTCATGCTGAATCAGCTCCCCCTCATCACCTACCGCAGCCAGATCGCCACCTGGCTGGCCGCCGCCTCGCTGCTGTCTGCCCTGGTGGCGGCCGCAGGCGGCTACTACAGCGGCTATCGCCATGCCAGCCGGGACGGCGCAGCCCAGCTGGCCAGCCTCAAGGCGGACCACGCCATCGCTTATGCCGACAGTGTCAAACGCGCAGCAAATCGCTACGCCGAGCAAGCCGAGCGCGAGGCGCTTCTGGCGATTCAGCTGCGCACCGCGCTGGCCGAGCTGGACCGCACCCGCCAATCCCGCCTGGAAAGGATCGACCGTGTCACCACGCACTATCAGCCAGCGCCTGGCGCTGCATTGCTGCCGGCTCCTCGCTGCATCATCACTCGTGGCTGGGTGCGCGACTACAACGCCGCCTTTGGCCTGTCCGACGATAGCCGCGCCGCCGCCTCAGCTCAGTCTGGTGACGCCGCCAGCCAAGCCGGCGCCGCTGACGGCGGGCTATTGGCCGACGATCTCCAGGACAGCGGCGTCAGCCTCGCCGATGTTCGCGCCCACACCGAAGACCTCGCCGCCTGGTGCCGCGCCACTGCCGCCCAGCGCGATGCATTGATCCACGCACGGACCGAACATGACTGACCCGCTCGACATCGCCAGCGAGGTGGAAGAAGCGCACCGCGCTGCCGCACTACAGGTGGCCCTGGCGAATGCTCGCCGCCAGCTGCACGACAACGCATCCGAGTTGTGCGTCATGTGCGAAGACCCGATCCCGGCGCTGCGTCGCGCCGCGATTGCTGGCTGCCGCTTCTGCATTGACTGTCAACGCCGCATCGAAACCAACCCCGAGCTACGGAGGCGCTACGCATGACACTCGAACCCTGGCAACTGATCACCTTCGGTGTTGGCACCGCCCTTTCATTCGTGGGTGGCGGCTGGGCAGTCGGCAAGGTGTTGGCCGGTCAGTACGACCGCCTGCTGACCGAGCGCGAAACCGCTCGTGACAAATCTAGCGCAACCCGCAACGCCGAAATCAATGCGCGCTTTGACCGGATCGAGCAGGCCCAGGAAGCCGACGCCGAAAAGCTGCAGGCGATCATTACCACCGAAGTCAACGAGCTGTGCCAAAGCCGCGACCGCCTGGGTGATCGCGTCGGCCAGGTGGAGCGCGAGCTGGCCGCAGTGCCGACCAAGGAAGACGTCGACCGCATCCATCAACGCATCGACCAGGTCGCGCAAGACATTGCCGGCCTGGGCGGGCAGTTCAATAGCGCAATCAATACGCTCAACCTGATCCATCGCAAGCTGCTCGGGAGCCACACATGAGTCAGACCGACTACATCGACGCCGACCGGCGCCGCGCCATTCTCTCGGCCCTGTCGATTGCCCGCGCCTACCAGCTGCCGCTGCGCGCCTTGCAAAACACCCTGGAAGACGTCGGCTATGTCACCACCATTGACCGGCTGCGCACCGATTGCGGCTGGCTGGCCGAGCAAGGGCTGGCCAAGATGGGTGCCAATGATGTGGCCATCCTGACCGAGCGCGGCATGGATGTGGCCATCGGCCGCGCCGACAGCCACGGCGTGCAGCGACCCGGCCCAAGCCAGGTGTCGGCGCTCAAAGAAGCGCTGGCCGGTGCAGGCGGCGCGCTGTCCCGCGCCATCAACGGTGGTGGCTGATATGGCCCACGGCGACGACACCAAGCGGGCGGTCAGGGCCGCCTTTGTCTTTGATGGCCTGGAACTGCCTGCAGCAGCGGCCAAACATGGTGTGGCCGAGGGCACCGCCCGGCGCTGGAAATACCAGGCCAAGGAGGTCGGCGACGACTGGGACAAAGCACGCGGCGCACAAATGCTGGCGGGCGGCGGCATTGAAGAGGTAGCCAGGCAGACGCTGGCCATCGTCGTCATGCAGGTGCAGACCACGGTGCAGGCGATCAATGAATCGCCCGATATGCGGCCCGAGGTGAAGGTGCAGATGCTCACCAGCCTGGCCGACGCCTACAACAAGCTGCTGGCCGCATCGCGGCGGCTGATGCCGGAAACCAGCCAGCTGGCGACAGCTATGGATGTATTGCAGAAGTTCGGGCAATTCATACGCGACAAATATCCGAAACACTTGGCCGCCTTTGCGGAGGTGCTTGAGCCGTTCGGAGACGAACTTGGCAAATATTGACCAGCACCTCCTAGGTGATTCTACGAAGGGTTCGGCTATCCCATGACTACCGTATTGCACCGATTACATCCATGCTTATTTCGCATGCCGTGTTTACCTAAAAACTGCAGGATCGACTTTACTTCGTCTTCAAAGCACTGCGGGCAAAGATTGTGTACCGCCTCCCCATTTGCCGCCTCAGGCTTTAGGCGATAGACGAAGGCACCCGTTTCAACCTCTTGCAAAGAATAGCGATCACGTTCCTTGGACCAGTTTTTATGTCGGGCTAATTCGGATTCGAGCGCAGCTATTCGTTCTTGGAGTGTTGCCTGTGCCGTCTGCGATTCAAATATACGCCCTTGAAGGTCGAGCAGTGCGTTCTGGAAGGAGATAGCTGCTTCTTGCCTGTCAATTTCAGACTTTGCACTCACAAGAGCAGTGGTTAATTGGCGCAGGTTATTAAAGGCGGTTAGAGCGACAGCAACTTCAGTGATCACGATTCCTCCTGGAGACAGTTGTGAGATTAGGCCTTAAAGATTTTCAAAAGAGCTTAGCCGGCTACGCAGCAGACCTGCGCCGAAGCATAGAGACTGAATGCACTGGCTTCAATTCTGATGCAGCCGCCGTCGCTTCGCGTCGCGGAAGTGTTGCTGATCCAGCAGAGGGTTATGGCTACTTCGTCGCCAACTACTTCCCGCATTACGTCCGCTTCCCCGACCGCTCGCAGCTGCTGCCCGAGATCGTAGCCAGCGACAAGAGCGAGACCGACGCCATTGCTGCGCCGCGTGGCGAGGCCAAGTCCACCTTGGTGTCGCAGCTGTTTGTGCTGTGGTGCCTGATCACCGGCCGCAAGCGTTATGCCGTGATCGTCATGGACAGCATCGACCAAGCGTATCCGATGCTGGAAGCGATCAAGGCCGAGCTGGAGTTCAATCCGCGCCTGGCCATGGACTTCCCCGAGGCCGCTGGCCAGGGACGCGTCTGGCAGGCCGGGACCATCGTCACCCGCAACGATGCGAAGGTCCAGGTAGCCGGCAGCGGCAAAAAACTGCGTGGCCTGCGCCATGGCCCGCATCGCCCCGATCTGTGCGTGCTCGACGATATCGAGAACGACGAACTGGTGCGCAACCCCGACCAGCGCGACAAGCTGCAAGGCTGGTTGACCAAGACCGTGCTGCCGCTGGGTGGTGCCGTGAGCAAGTTCGACGTGGTCTATATCGGCACCATCCTGCATTACGACTCGGTGCTGAGCCGCACGCTCAATAACAAGCTATGGCGCTCGGCCCGCTTCAAGGCGGTGCTGCGCTGGCCGGACCGAATGGACCTGTGGGACAAGTGGGAGGAGGCGCTTCGCAACTTCGGCGAGGAAACCGCCGACGCTTTCTATGCCAGCCACAAGTTCGAGATGGATGCAGGCTGCGAGGTGTCCTGGACGGCTCGCCCCATCGAAAAGCTGATGAAAATCCGCGCCCGCGATGGTCACAGCGCATTCGACAGCGAATATCAAAATGACCCGGTGGCCGGTGACGCCGCACCGTTCGCCAACTGCATCCAGTTTTGGGTTAACCGCCTGGCTGAATGGCTGTTCTATGGCGCCTGCGACCCGTCACTCGGCAAAGCCGGCGCCAGCCGCGACCCGTCCGCGCTCCTGGTCGGTGGATTTAACCGCTTCACCGGCGTGCTCGACGTCGTCGAGGCCGGCATCCGCAAGCGCCTGCCTGACAAGATCATCAGCGACATCATCACGCTACAGCGCGAGTACCGCTGCCTGCTATGGGCAGTAGAAACCGTCCAATTTCAGCAGTTCCTGTACACCGAGCTGGTGAAACGCTCTGCGGCGGCCGGCGTGCCGGTGCCGGCCAGGGCTGTCACGCCGCATGCAGACAAGCTGCTGCGCATTGAATCGCTGCAGCCCCACGTCGCAAACGGCCTGATCCGCCTGCATCCCGCCCTGGTGACGTTGATCGACCAGCTACGCCATTTCCCGATGGCCGACCACGATGACGGCCCCGATGCGCTGCAGATGCTGTGGATGATCGCCACGACGGGCATCGGCTCGATTGACTACACCCCAGCACGCAACCGTGAGACTGAAGCGCGTGGCGCTTGGTAAACCGAGGTAACCAAATGGCACAAATCGTCGATATCAATGGCAACCCGCTCGATGCCGGCACCTTGCGCGAGCCGCAAACCGCCAACGTCGGCTGGCTCAACCAAACGTTTGCCGGCCACCCAAGTCGTGGCCTGACACCGGGTCGCTTGGCTGCCATTCTGGAAGCTGCCGAGTATGGCGACATGACGGCGCAGCATGATCTGTTCCTGGACATGGAGGAAAAGGACGCGCACCTCTATGCAGAAATGGGTAAGCGTAAGCGCGCATTGCTTACCCTGGACTGGGCAATCCAGCCGCCGCCCAATCCATCAGCAGCCGAGAAAAAGGCCGCCAAATATGCCGAGGAGCTGATCCGGTCCCAGTCCAATTTCGATGACATGCTGCTCGATATGATGGATGCAGTCGGGCACGGCTTTTCCTGCCTGGAATACACCTGGCAGCGCGATGGCAGCGAGTGGATCATCGACACGGTAGAGCATCGGCCGCAGAGCTGGTTCCAGCTCGACAAGGCAACCCGCTCGACAATCCATCTGCGGGACGGCAGCACCGATGGCACTGCGCTAAATCCGTTCGGCTGGGCCGTGCATGTCCACAAAGCCAAGAGCGGCTATCTCAGCCGTGCCGGCCTGTATCGCGTACTGGCGTGGCCGTATCTGTTCAAGAACTATGGCATTCGTGACTTTGCCGAGCTGCTGGAAATCTACGGCCTGCCGATACGCATCGGTAAGTACCCAGCCAGTGCAACTCAGAATGAAAAAGAAACGCTATTGCGGGCTGTCCTCAGTATTGGCCATGACGCTGGCGGCATCATTCCACAAGACATGGCGATGGAGTTTGTTACCGCCGCAGCCGGTGGTGGCGCACCACACGAAGCCATGGTGGCGTGGGCCGAGAAGTCCGTCAGCAAGGCCGTCCTGGGCGGCACCCTCACCAGCCAGGCGGATGGCAAGACCAGTACCAATGCCCTGGGCAACGTGCATAACGAGATTCGGCACGATCTGTTGACCAGCGATGCCACGCAACTTGCCGGCACTCTGACACGCGACATGGTCTGGCCGCTATTGGCTCTGAATGGTCGTATGCCCAGCAGTCGGCGTCGCTGCCCACGCCTGGTGTTCGATACCAGCGAAACAGTGGACTTGGCCCTGTATGCCGATGCTTTGCCGAAGCTCAGCAGTATGGGTATGCGTATCCCGCTGGATTTTGCCCATGAACGCCTGCGCATACCGCTGGCTGCAGAGGGCGAGCCAGTCCTTGGGGAGGTGCAGCCGCCCGCCACGAAGCCTGCTGCCGCTACTGGCCAGGCTGCCCTGTCGACAACGGCGATGATTGACGACCCCACTGCGCCGCTGGCTGGGCAGTTGACCGACGCGGCAAGCCCCGCCTGGGGTAAATTGCTCGATCAGGTCAGTGCCCTGGTTGCGCAAGCGCCTTCCCTGGAGACCCTGCGAGAGCAGCTGCTTGATGCATATGGCGGCCTCCCAACGGATCAGCTGACCGCTGTGATGACGATGGCGTTTGCATGCGCCGAGCTGGCGGGTCTGGACGACGCCAGGGTGGGGCGATGAGCGATTTACGCTTTGGTGTGCCATTTGCAGAGCAATTGGCCTTTTTCCGTAAAAAGCTCAATCTGCCGAGTGCTGCCTGGGATGACATCATGCGCAGCGCTCATGACCGGGCGTTTATCGTAGCCGGCGCCATGCAGGCTGACCTATTGACCGACTTACGCAGTGCGGTGGATTCGGCAATTGCCAATGGCGAGGGCTTGCGGGCGTTTCAGCAGCGCTTTGATGGCATCGTCGCCAAACACGGTTGGGAGCATACGGGTAGCCGTAACTGGCGCAGCCGGGTGATTTATCAGACCAATCTTCGCACCAGCTATGCAGCGGGACGCTACCGCCAGCTGAGCGACCCGGACGTGCTCAAGCGCCTACCGTATTGGCGCTATGCCCATTGCGATGCCGTCACCCATCCGCGCCCGCAGCATCTTGCCTGGAATAACCTGATTTTGCGGGCAGACGATCCGTGGTGGGATGTTCACTATCCGCCCAACGGCTGGGGCTGCCAATGCCGCGTGTTCTCGGCAGGTGATGCCGATTTGCCGGCCTATGGCAAGGCCGCGCCAGACGCTGCACCCAACGACGGCAGCTATGACTATGTCGATGCGCGTACCGGCGAAGTGCATACCTTGCCGGCCGGCATCGACTATGGCTGGGACTATGCCCCTGGCAGTGCCGCACTGGGCGCGCTCTTGCTTGATAAGGCGGCGGTAACGGTGCCGCGTATTGGTGCGGCAGCCGTCCAGCGTGCTCTTGAACATACCGATGTTGCTCGTCAAATCGGCGCTGGTTTTCGCCTTTGGGCCGAACGCCTGCAGCGCCCGATGGGGAATCGCATCAACCTGGGCGCGCTGATGCCTGAACTACTGGCGGAGCTTGAGGGGCGTGGCGTAGCTCTTGATACAGCGGTCATTAGCTTGGGCGACCAGCAAGCACTACATATGTTGCGTGATGCGAAGGTTGGCCGAGGCGCCAATATCCCAAAAGAGCTGTTTATGAAGCTGCCCGATTTGCTGCAGCGGCCCTTAGCGGTTTTGTGGGACAAGCAAGGTCTGGCGGAGGGGAAGCGACCCGCTTTGCTGTACGTGGCGAGCGCACCAGGCACAGGAAAGATGCTCAAGGTAGTAGTGGACCTGGGCTATGTCGCCAAGGAAGTCGTCGCAGGCAAGAAAGGCAAGTTCACGCTGAATGCCATTGCGACTGCGGGATTGGTTAATGCAGAAGATGTAGCGGACACGGTGGCGTTTGAACTGCTGATGGGCGGTTGGTAAACGGCGGTCGGACTCGAACCGACATCATGCACCGGCAAAGCCGCCACAACCGTTCCTTCGGAAACTACCGCTTACTAACCTAGGACAATCATGGCTCAGAAGACCTTTGAGATCAAGGTCGCCGATCAGGCGGTAAGTGCAGCGCTGGCCGACTTGGCGCAGCGCGCTCAGAACCTGCGGCCGGCATTCGTTTACCTGGGCGAGCGCTTGCTGCCGATGATTGATCGGCGCTTTTCCAGTGAAACTGACTGGGCCGGCCAACCCTGGAAGCCCAATGCGCCTGCGACACTGGCTGCCTATATACGCGGACGCGGTATAGGCCGAGCGATCAAGGACAAGCAAGGCATGCCCAAAACCTACGCCAATGGCACGCCAATGCGCCATGGCCTCGATAAGCACGGCAATCTGACCAAGGCCAGCGAATCCATGGCCGCCAAAAAGAAAATCCTGCAGGGGCTGACCAACAACTTGCGGCAGCAGAATAGCTACCAGGCCAGCGCGCAGTCGCTCGCGGTCGGCAATACGATGGTTTATGCCGCGATCCAGCATCTGGGTGGCCAAGCAGGTAAAGGTCTGCGCGTTATGCTTCCGGCGCGACCTTTCTTACCGGTGGATGCAAATGGCAAATTGCCGCCGCTGGTGCGAGACATGGTGCTGAATGAGTTGCTGGCCTATGTGGTTTCCGGCTCGCCATAGCGCGGCGCGCAGCGGCCCTCAGTGGGGTCGGGCTGCGCGCGTATCCCTCGCCTTGCCATTGGTGCGCTTTTAACCGCGCACTAACCGCCTTTGCGCGCCAAGCGCACCGCTATGGCTATCTACTGGTCGGTGCCAGGCTAACTCGCTGACATAGGTCAACTCCGGGTGCAGGCATTGGCCCCGCCACAATCTGCGGCATGGTTACCCGTGTCGCTGCCCTCTCTCTGCAAATTCAGCGTGATCGCCCCGGCGAGATTCAGCTGTTTCCTGCTGGTCGCTTCCGCGCTATCGACGGCCGGCCTGCTGAACTGGCTGATGGCTGGCTGATGGATGCCGACACTGCCGCCAAGCTGATCGCAGCAGCCGACGCCAGGCAGACACCGTTCTGCATCGACTACGAGCACCAATCCCTCTACGCACCCAAAGCCGGCCAGCCCGCCCCGGCATCCGGTTGGTTCAAGCGGCTCGAATGGCGTGACGGCGATGGCCTGTATGCAGTTGACGTCGCCTGGACTTCCCGCGCCGCCGAAATGATTGCGGCCGATGAGTACCGCTATATCAGTCCGGTGTTTCCCTATGACAGCACCGGCCGCCCGACTGCCCTGATCAATGCTGCCCTGACCAACAATCCCGCGCTCGATGGCATGGACGAAGTCCAGCTTGCCGCCCTAAGCGCGCTCGCCTCCATTCCCACCCCCCAACCGGAGCCATCCATGGATGAACTGATCGAGCAGCTGCGCTGGCTGCTCAACCTTCCCCTGAGCGCCAGCGCCGACGACATCAAGGTCGAGCTGCAAAAGCTGATCGACAAGCTGTCCGGTGGCGAAGGCACGGCTGCCGCAAGTGTCGATCTCGCCGCCTTGCTGCAGCAGAAAGACGAACGCATCGCCGCCCTTACCGCCACCCCGGTGGATCTGAGTCGCTACGTGCCCATTGAAACCATGACAGCGCTGCGCCAGCAGATCGCCGAGCTGACCAGCCAGGCCAGTCAAGTGCAAGTGGGCGACTTGGTCACTGCCGCGCTTGCCGATGGTCGCCTGCTGCCTGCACAGGAATCGTGGGCACGCGACCTGGGCAATTCCAATGTTGCCGCGCTTACCCAGTACCTGGATACCGCGCTGCCCATCGTCGCGCTGACTGGCACGCAGACCCAAGGCAAGCCACCAGCCAAGAGCGCGCCCGCTGGCCTCGACGACGCAACGCTGGCCGTCTGCCGCCTGATGGGCACCGACCCTGACTCTGTCTCGAAAACCCTGGAGCGCTGACATGGCTGCCGCAACCCAAGATCGCAACACCCCATTCAGGGACGTCGAGCTGCTGGCCGTGCCAGTGGCAGCCGGTGTCCGCATCCGGGCCGGCCTGATTGTGGTGGCCAACGCCACCGGCTTCGCCCTGGAGGGCAGCACCTCGGCAGCGATCACCTATCTCGGTCGCGCCGAAGCCAGCGTCGACAACACGGCCGGTCCTGATGGTGGCGCCATTGTCTATGTGCGTCGCAGCAAGGCGTTCAAGTGGGCGAACGAGCCAAGCGACCCGGTCACCCAGGCCAGCTTCGGCAAGCCGGCCTACATCGTCGACAACCAGACCGTAGGCAAGACCAACGGCGGTGGCACTCGCTCTTTGGCGGGCACCGTGGTCGGTGTCGATGCCGATGGCGTTTGGATCAACTAAGGAGCGACACAGCCATGCTCGTCAATCAGCAAACCCTCAGCGCCATCTTCGTCAACCTCAAGACCATCTTCAACAATGCCTTTGATGCAGAGCCTACCCAGTGGGCGAAGGTCGGCATGCTGGTGCCCTCGACCGGCCGCCTGAACGACTACAAGTGGTTGTCCGCCTTTCCGCGCATGCAGAAGTGGATCGGCGAGAAGACAGTCAAGGCGCTGGCAGCATCCAACTACACCATTGTCAATGACGACTTCGAAGCGACCGTTGAGGTAGACCGGAACGATATCGAAGACGACAACCTGGGCATCTACAAGCCGCAGGCCGAAATGGCCGGCTACTCCGCCAAGCAACTTCCAGATGAAATCGTGTTTGCCTTGGTCAACAACGGTTTCACTGCGCAATGCTACGACGGCCAGTATTTCTTCGACATTGACCACATGGCAGCGGGGCAGACCGTATCGAACAAGGGCACGAAGGTGCTTTCGTCTGACAGTGTTGCAGCCGCAAAGGCTGGCTATGGCGCGGCGCGCACCGCCATGCGCAAGTTCAAGGACGACGAAGGCCGGCCGCTGAACGTCAGGCCCAACATTCTGCTCGTCCCTGCCGCTCTCGAAGACACTGCCCGTGCTCTGCTGACCAATGAACGGCTGGATGACGGGAAGGCCAACCCTTACAAGGGCACCGCTGAGCTGGTGGTTGAATCTCGCCTCACCTCGGACACCGCTTGGTTCCTGCTCGACACCACCAAGCCGATCAAGCCTTTTATCTACCAGGAGCGTAAGGCACCGGTCTTTGTCCAGCAGACCGACCCGCAGTCGGACGGCGTGTTCAAGCGTAAGAAATTCCTGTTCGGTGCCGAAGCCCGCGCCGCTGGTGGCTACGGCTTCTGGCAGCTCGCCTATGGCTCTGACGGTACGCAACCGTAAAGGACGCCGCCATGGCCAAGCAAACCAAGCCAGCGGCGGCCAAGCAGGCCGCCCAGGGAGCACCAGCCCAGCAAAGCAGTGAGCAGGCTGGCCCGGAAGTGCCGAGCGAATCCAAGCGCGAGGAGCTGCCAACGCCAAGCGAAGTGGTTAGCGACTCAGAGGCATTAACCGGTCAGCAGGCGCTCACCGTGCCGATCTTTCTCAGCGTGGTATCCCGCCCGGAATCGTTCCGCCGCTGTGGCCGCACCTTCAGCCGCACGCCAACGGTGATCCCGGTGGCTGATCTCAGCGAGGCAGAAGCGGCGCTACTGCTCGGTGAGCCAATGCTGGTGGTTACGCCTAGCGTGTTTGGTCTGGAAGCGCAGTGATGGCCTACGCCTCCTTGGCCCGACTGATCGCCGCCCTGGGCGAAACCGAGCTGATCGAGCGCACCGACCGGCAAGGCCATGGCGTGATCGACCAGATCATCCTGGCCGACGCCCAGGGCCGTGCAGATCGCGAGATCGACGGCTATTGCCGTGGCCGATACCCGGTGCCGTTCAGTCCAGTCCCGGATGACGTGGCCGACCGCGCCGTCGATCTGACTCGCTTCTATCTCTACAGCGAAGGCGCACCGGAGTGGGTACGCGAGGGCTACGACGCGGCGGTGGCATGGCTGGCCGGCGTGTCTGCCGGCCGCATCCAGCTACCCAGTGTCGCACCGGCCACCGCCACCGACAACCTGGCGTTTTTTCAGGCCGATCCACGGCGAGGCTGGGCCGCGACGTGATGTCCCTGGAGCCGCTACTGATGGCACGCCTGGCCGGCATACCGGGTATCAAAGACGTCCACCCAACGGCCAATCTCGACGATCTGTTCGAGCAAGGCAAACCGCTGCCTGCCTTGTTTGTCGCCTATCGCGGCTACACGCCGCTGCAAGGCGATGGCCATGTGGCTATGGCCGGCGCCATGCAGCACATCGACACGCACTGGGCGGTGGTACTGGCCGCCCGCAACGTCCGCGATGTGCAAACCGGCGCCGCAGCACGCCAGGATGCCCAGCCGCTGCTGGACGCCATCATCAAGCGCTGCATGGGCTGGAAAGCCTCGAAGGCCCACGGCGAGCTGTATCTGGACCCGGCCGGCGAGGTGCAGTTTCTGGCCGGAAAAATTGCCATTCCGCTTGGATTTCGTTGCCGCCAGACCTTGAGCGGCGCCCTTAACCCCTAACCCATCCATCAACCAGGAGCACAGCAAATGGCACAGCAACAACGCAAATCGAGTTTTGTCGGCAAGGGCACCGTGTATCTGGCCCTGGTGGGCGTCGGCATCCTTGCCGACGTCGGCAACTGCTCCAAGCTGGATTTCACGATCAACGAAACATCGG
>NZ_JAYRLZ010000321.1:0-4439 GCF_041904975.1 Chitinimonas sp.
GGCACTGGCCGCGCTGGCGCTCGGGGTACGCGAAAGCCGGCCACTGGCGCCACCTGCGGCGCAATCGGCCATGCGCCTTGGTCGCATCGAGCGGCGCCTCGCTTGGCTGATCGCCCTGATCGGCCTGTTTACCGTGGCGCGGGTAGCCGAGACCTTTGTGATCCTGCGGGCGCGCGAGCTGGGCTTCAGCGTGGTGAGCTGCCTGTTGCTGTGGGCAGCGTATTCGGCTGCCAAATCGCTTGCTGCCTTGCTCGGCGGCCGTCTGGCCGACCGCTGGGGACACGACCGCTTCTTGCTGGGCAGCTGGTGCCTGTTCGCCCTGGTATTGCTGGGCCTTGGCGAGGTGAACAGCAGCTACGGCTGGTGGCTGGCCAGCGCGCTGTATGGTGCGGTGATCGGCCTGGGCGAAGGGGTGGAGCGCGCCATGGTGCGCAATAGCGCCGACGCAAGCCGGCAGGGCGAAGCATTCGGTTGGTACTACCTGGTGTGTGGCCTGCTGGCGATACCGGGCGGTCTGGCATTCGGCAGCCTGTGGCAGCAGCTTGGTGCTGGCAGCGCCTTTACCGCCGCCGCCCTACTGGCTGGCCTGGCGGCCGGCGGCCTGTTGGTCTGGCTGCGGCATCAGCGCGATTAATCTCGCGTTCGCGGTTGAAGCTGCTCCCACGAAGTTCAACGAACCAATCGTTTCGGCATCGCGCAAGGCGCCGGCTCCGTTAGAATACGGCCTCTGCTTTTGCCATGGGCGCCCGACCTCACCGGTCGGTGCTCACCAACCTGCCGTTCACTGAGCCTAGCCATGCTTGACCCACATCTGCTCGACCAAGTTGCTGCCACCGTACGCGCCGTCGCGGCGGCCGAGGTGATGCCGCGCTTTTTGCGGGTGGGTGCGAGCCGCAAGGATGATGGCTCACTGTTCACCGAGGCCGATCTGCAAACCCAGCATGCGCTGGAGCGAGCCTTGCCGACTTTGGTCGATTGCCCGGTGCTGGGCGAGGAGATGAGCACCGAGCAGCAACAAAGCCGCTGGGCCGGCCACGAGCAGATCTGGGTCATCGACCCGATCGATGGCACCACCAATTTCGTGCATGGCCTGCCCTACTTTGCCATTTCGGTGGCGCTGATGGAGCGGGGCCGGCCGGTACTGGCGGTGATCTACAACCCGGTGGCCGATGAAATGTTCACCGCCCTCAAGGGCCATGGCGCCTTTATGAACGGCCAGCCGCTGCCCTTGAAAAAGCATGTGCCGCAAATGACCGAGGCGATTGCCGGCGTGGAAGTAAAATGGCTGGGCGGCAAACTGCCGCTGCGCCTCGCTTCGGTGGCGCCGTTCGGCAGCCAGCGCAATCTCGGTGCCTCGACGCTGGACTGGTGCTATCTGGCCGCCGGCCGTTTCGATGTGTATGTGCACGGCGGCCAAAAGCTATGGGACTATGCGGCCGGCTGCCTGCTGCTGAGCGAGGCCGGCGGGCAGATGACCAGTCTCTATCACGATGATTACTGGGACGACGATGTCTGGCAACGCTCGGTTATCGCCGCGCTGAATCCGGGCCTGTATGCGCAGTGGATGAAGTGGGTGAAGTACAACTTGTGATGAGGCTCGGCCTTTTGTTCTTGCTGTGGCATTTGTTCTGCGCCAAGCGGAGCCTGGCGTTGGGCGACAGTGTTGGGCGGAGCCTGGCGTTTGGCGGCAGTGTTGGGCTGAAACGCGCTTTGCTGTTTTAACCCTACTCCCCCCGCCCTCACTCGGCCACCCCGCCAGCGTACTCACTGCACTACCCCCTCTCCCCTGGCGGGATAAGCAGAGCCACGGCGGGCGTCGTTTGACCGCCTTGGCATCGCTTAGGCGTTACATCAGAGGGCTGGGGAGAGGGGGCGCCGTAGCGCATCACTCCGCCGCCGCCACAGCTAAAGTCTGCCGGCGCTCACCAGCCCGTGAATGACCGATCCCATATACCCTGTAGAAGCAACCATGACCGCGACACCGACTCCACCACCCGCAGCCCCCAAGTCCATTGCCATCATCGGCGGCGGACCGGCCGGGCTGATGGCGGCCGAGGTGATCAGTGCTGCCGGCTACAAGGTCGATGTGTATGACGCCATGCCCTCGGTCGGGCGCAAATTCCTGCTGGCCGGGGTGGGCGGGATGAATATCACCCACTCCGAAGGGCTGGATGCCTTTATCGGCCGCTATGCGCCACGGCAGCAGGAAGTGGGCCGCCTGCTGGCCGACTTTACCCCTGATGACCTGCGCGCCTGGGTGCATGGCCTTGGCATAGACACCTTTGTCGGCAGCTCGGGCCGGGTGTTTCCCACCGATATGAAGGCGGCGCCCTTGCTGCGAGCCTGGCTGCACCGGCTGCGTGCTGCCGGCGTGGCCCTGCATGTGCGGCATCGCTGGCTGGGCTGGACTGATGATGGTGCGCTACGCATCGCCTCGCCGGCTGGCGAATTGGCTATCCGCCCCGCTGCCACCGTGCTGGCACTGGGCGGCGCCAGCTGGCAAAGGCTGGGCTCGGATGGCGCATGGGTGCCACTGCTGGCGGCGCAGGGTATTGATATCGCGCCGCTGGCGCCGGCCAATTGCGGCTTCGATGTGGCATGGAGCGAGCCGTTTCGCAGCAAGCATGCCGGCCAGCCGCTCAAATCGATCGCACTCACTTTCACCGATGTGGACGGTCACACCGAGCGCAAGCTCGGTGAATGCGTGGTCAGCCAGCATGGTGTGGAAGGCAGTCTGATCTATGCCTTTTCGCGGCGCATCCGCGACAGCATCGCGGCCCATGGTCATGCCACGCTGTGGCTGGATCTGGCACCGGGCAAGGAAGCGGAACGGGTATTGGCGGAAGTAAGCCATCCGCGCGGCTCCCGCTCCTTATCGAGCCATCTGCAGAGCCGCGCTGGCATCACCGGGGTCAAGGCCGGTCTGCTGCGCGAGTGCCTGCCCCGCGACGCCTATCAGGACCCGGCCCGCCTGGCGCAGGGCATCAAGGCGCTACCAGTCCGGGTTTGCGCTGCGCGGCCGATCGATGAAGCAATCAGCAGCGCTGGTGGCGTCTGCTTTTCCGCGCTGAATGCGCAGCAGATGCTGCAAGCGCTGCCCGGCGTCTTCTGTGCTGGCGAAATGCTCGATTGGGAAGCACCCACCGGCGGCTATCTGCTCAGCGCCTGCTTTGCCAGCGGCCGCATGGCCGGCCATGGTGTGCTGGATTGGCTAAGCAGGCGCTGAGCCAGGTCGATGACCGCCTCGCTGCTCGGCGTTTGCCGATTGCATCAGGCAGGCTGGCGCAGGCCTTCGACGGGCAGGCCGGCTTCGATCCAGTCTTTTTTGCCTTCGGCATATACCGCTACATCGGTGTAGCCAAGCTGTGCCAGGCGCTGCGCCGCAATATGCGAGTTCTGGCAGGCAGCACTGGCACAGTACACCACCACCTTGGCCTGCTTGGCCGGGATCAGCCCGGCAGCCAGCGCATCGACCTGGTCATGCGGCATATGGCGCGCGCCGGGCAAATGCTCGGCGTCATAGTATTTGGCCGGCAAGGCCTCCAGCAGGTAGAGCCCGCCTTGGGCCAGTTGCGACTGCAAGGTATGGCGATCGATCAGTTTCACGGTAAGCTCCTCAACATAAATAGTTGCACATGCAACTAGATCAAACTGTAAGCGTTTATAGTTGCACATGCAACTAAATGATTGGCAGGATGCACAATGGCAAAAAGCTATGAGCAAGCGTGGCCGCTGTGGCTGAGGGCACAGCAGCGGGTCATGGAAGACATCGAAGCGGCGCTGGCCCAGGCCGGGCTACCGGCGCTGAATTGGTATGACGTGCTGTGGAATCTCGAACAGGCGCCCGAGCAGCGCCTGCGCATGGCGGAGCTGGCCGACGAGCTGCTGCTGTCGCGCAGCAATCTGACCCGTCTGGTCGACCGGCTGGAAAAAGCCGGCCTGATCAGCCGCATGCCTTGCGATGCCGACCGGCGCGGTTACTATGCGGTACTGACCCCGGCAGGCCAGGCGCTGCGCGAGTCGGTATGGCCGGTCTACCGCGACGCCATCGCCAGCCATTTCATGCGTCACCTCAGCGATGCGGATGCCGCCACCCTGGCCGAGCTGTGCCGCAAGCTCGCCGACGGATAAGCCACTACACGGAACCACTACCCATGCGCCAAGCTGTTGATCTGAAAAAAGCCTATCGCCTGCTCAACCACGGCCCCACCGTGCTGGTGAGCAGTGCCCATGGCACACAACGCAATGTGATGGCGGCTGCCTGGAGCATGCCGCTGGATTTCGACCCACCCAAAGTCACGGTGGTAATCGACAAGAACACCTATACCCGCGAGCTGGTCGAGGCATCGGGCGAATTCGTGCTGAATATCCCCTCGCGCAGCCTCGCTGCCGCCACCGTGGCGGTGGGTGATTGCTGCGGGCGCGAGCTGGACAAATTC
>NZ_JAYRLZ010000022.1:0-26560 GCF_041904975.1 Chitinimonas sp.
TGGCACCGATCGGCTATATCCCGCCGGCAGAGGCTGAGGCAAACTACTACCGGCAACTCGCCAGTCAGCTGACCGTACCGGCCTGACTTAAACCAAATGGCCTCTACGAAATCCGGGGCGGTTCACAGTGGGGTAGTCTTTGGAGTAGAGGCTATCGGTGTTTGGTCGATCCATCAGCCGGGTTGATTAAAGAGATGAAACAGCTATGGGTGTCGTAGAGCGCTCTAATCATTCCCTCTCGTCAAACGATATGGAAATCACCAGCGCGAGATTCTCTCAGTGTCCTCAGTGTTCTCTGTGTTCGCAGGTTTGTTTTCGCATTTCAAATCAATCAAATAAGGAATAGACGTCCATGAATATCTGGGCATGGGTAGGACAGTTGCAGCGCGATCTGCGTGAAGCCGGCTACGGCCGGGTTGCGGATCTGATGGATGATATTCCCAGCGATACCGACGGCAACCGCCCGCAGCGTGTCGATGCCGCCTTGCCAGAGGCGATTGCCGCAGCGCGCGCACTGAAAAACCCGTGGCTGGAAGTGTTCTTTCGCCACTGGGGCCTGCAAAACCGCTTTACCAATCGCAGCGAAGGCGAATTGGCGCTCGATGAAACGGTGGCACTGTATGAATTTGCCCATCGGCCGGAAACCGATGGCTGCCCGCAGGCGATCTGCGTCACCCAGGATATCGCCATCTGCTACGCCAATGTCGATGCGCCCGGCTGGGCGCAGGCACGGCTCGATGTGTCGCGCGAAACGCTGGACCGCATCAACCCGGACTGGCCCTGCTTTACCTGCATCAGCACCGAATACGCACAGGCGCTGATCGACGCCGGCCGTGCTGCCGAGGCTTGCGACTTTGTCGAGCTACAGCTCGCTGCGCTGCGCCAGGCGGGGCAGCCAGTGCGTGCCAGCTGGTATGACACGCTGAGCTGGGCGCTGGAAGAAAGCGGGCGGCTTGACGAAGCACTGGCCGCCCTGCGCGAAGCTGAACGCATCGAGGGCAACGATGGCGACCGCAAGGACCAGCAGGACCGCGCCATCGCCCGCACCCGTATCCTGGTGCTGCAGGGCAAGCCGGATGAGGCTGCTGAGCAACTGCCGGCGCATGGTGATCTGCTGGCCGGCTCCTGGTATGGCTGGGCAGAGGCCGCCACCATGCTGCTGCGCGCCCAGCCCGAGCGCAATCACTGGCAGGTGGGTGCCGGCATCTACACCTCCTTGCTGCATGCCAGCCGGGTGGGTGCCCACTACAAGGCCAGCTGCATGGCGCTATGGCATGCCGAACTGGCCCTGGCGCGTGGCGCGCGCGACAGCGCCGGCCGGGCGCTGGCAATTGGCCATGCCCACTTGCTCAAGCTGAAAAAACCCGAGGAGCTGGCGCCCAGCTTCGCCAAATTGCAAGCCGCCTGGCAGGAGACGGCTGCAGTCAGCACGCCCTTGCCCGTGCCGGCGGAGCAGCTGTACGCCTGGATGCAGGAACGCGAATCGCCCAACCCCGAGCAAGATCTGGAATGGCTGGCAGCAGCCTGCGCCGCCCTGCCGGCCGACGGCGACCTGGCCGGGCAATATGCATCCGCCCTGCGCGCCTGCGGCCTGGTCGATGAAGCCGAGGCGCAGCTGTGGCAATTCGTGAAAGCCTATCCCGATAGCGACGGGCCGAACTACACCTTGCTGGGCCTGCTGCTCGATCAGGGAAAAACCACCGAGGTAGCCGAGCTGGCCAATGCCATCGAAGCGGCCAACCCGGCCGCCGCCCTGTGGTGCCGCGCCCGTCTGGCCTGGATCGCCAAGCAGTACAACGAAACCTGCAACTTGCTGCAGCGCTATGTCGATCTGCGCCCCGAGGCCTATGGCGCGCGGGTGCTGTGGGCACAAGCAGCCCTTGCAGCTGGCGATCTGGCGCAGGCGGTGGCGCAACGCAAGGCGCTGTGCGCCATGGATAAGGACGACCGCAGCGCCATCTGGGATCTCACCACTGTCGCCAGCGCCGCGCAGGACTGGCCGACCGTGCGTGATTGCGCCGCCAAATTGGATATCCAGCTCGATACAGCGGAAGGACCGATCGAAGAGCGTTGGTCCAATGTACTGATCGCCTTTGATGAAGACGGCGAGCGCAAGACCTATTACGCGTTGCGCACCGGCCCGGCCACCGCACGCATCCAGGCACCGTCGAGGGTGCCAGACCGCCAACATGTACGCGACTGGGTAGCATTCGACGCCACGCCGCTGGAACCCTGGCCGGAAGACGAAGCAGAGCGGGCCGATTTCCTGCCGACCTTCCTCGCCTTGCATGTGATCGAGCCTGGCGGCTTTGGCGAGAGTTGCTTTGTCGATGGCGCCCATCCGGGCGAGGCGCATCTCAGGGCCTTCACCGAGGCCATCGACGCCATGGGCTGGGAATACTGGATCAGCAGCAGCGCGGAATACCAGGTCAGCAACCCCGATGGCGGCGAGCCGCTAGCGGGCTTGTTCTTCCGCGTAGTGGCACCGGCCGAGGTATCGGCCAGCGAGCTGGATCAACGCCTGCTGGCCCTGACCGCCGACTGGCCCCACCCGGCCTGCTGGCCGCAATTTGCCGACCGCAACAGCCTCGGCATGGAAAGACATATCGCCATTGTCGAACGTTACGATCTGTAGATCGCTGCCGGGCTAGGGCAAGCCCGGCCAGCTGGCGCGCGGGCCAGTGACCGCCGCGCCGTCAGAGCTGCCAGGCATCCTTGCCTGACACGGTATCCACCAGCAACTGCCTGAATGCTGCAAACACCTTGGGCATCTGCTGGTGCTTATACGGAAACAGCTCTGGCCCATCCATCAGGTGGATGGTCATGCCGGCATCGGCCTCAAACAGGAGCAACCGTCCATCCTGGTCAAAGCCACAGTCGACGCCGACGTACTCCAGCCCCAGCCGCCACGCCATCTGCTTCAGTGCAGCACCGTAACGCGGCAGGAAATCGCTTTCAAACGTCTGCATCGCCCGCGCTTCTTCGGCACGCTTGGCAGCGCCGGCGCTATCGGTAGCGCTCATGCCGGCACTGAGGTAGTGGACGATCCAGTTCTGTGAAATGGCCAGATGGCACAAATAGGGCTGCCCGCCCAGCAACATGATGCGCCATTTGCGATACAGGCCATCGGGCGAGCGGTAGTCGACAAAGGGCGCCACGAAAAAGTGTTCGATCCCCGGATTGGCCAGCAACGCTTGCACATCGGCACAGTGGCCGAGCCGGCAAAGGCCCTGGCCCTTTTGCGAATCAAGCGGCCGGGCGATCAGTGGCAGGCTGAGCCCGTCACTGGCCTGTGCCATATCCAGCAGGCCATCGGCCACCAGCTGCAGGCTGGCGCGGCGCAGGCGGCGAGTCGGGGGTACTTGCAGCCCGGCGATGCCGTCGAGGGCCTGGCTGGTCGCATCGCGCGCACTGGCAAGTATCCGCTCTGCCCGGTTGATCAAGGGGCGCGGCCAATACGCCAGCGCCGCAGCCAGCCGGGTCAGCACACTGCGATTGGCACTGGATTCGCACACCGCCACCATGGCGACATCGTGCTCGGGCAAGGCATCGAAGGCGGGCACCGTCTGGCCGACGAAACACAGCAACAAGGTGATATCGCTGTCCATCGTCAAAAACTCGATGGCATTGTTCTGCGCCAGATCGCCCGCCACCATGAACAGCAACAGCCGGATGGCGCCGCCGCGTGGCGCCGGCAAGGTATAGATGCGGCGTTTTTCCAGCGCCGAGCGCAAGACGCCCAAGCCAAGTTCGCGCTGCCCGCTCAACTGCAGCACAATGGCCAGATCCAGCAGGCCATTGGCATCGTCCGGGTCGGCTTCCACGCGGGAGATCAAGGCCTGGCACAGCGGCGCCAGATCGATGCCGCGAAATGCCGCGACGGCGAAGTTGGCCAGGCCGATCAATTCGCCCCGCGCACGCTGTGCTCGCTGCATTAACTGGTCCGGCAAGATGGCCCCTCCGTAAGCACTCATCGACTGTGCAATCCATGGCCCGCGCGCGGCGCCCTGTTCCTGCGCCACGATGCAAACAGGCCCGGCATGCCGGGCCTGTTTGCTCACCACCAAGAATATATAGCAGCCCTAAAGCACCAAAGCACGCAGGGCGCGCCGCTGATCAGCTCTGCCGGAGCAAGACCTTGCCGCTGAGCACGATGGCGCCAGTCGGCTGACCGCTTGGCGAACCGCCGATCGGCTCCACGCTGACCGCCAGCGCCCCGCTGCGATCAAACGCTGCGCGCTGTGCCGCGCTCAGGCGTAGCCGATGGGCGGCAGACAGGCGCACCACGCCGAGCGACACCGGCTTGGCATCGGCCGGCAGCGCCCACAGCTCCAGATCACGTCCGCTCGGCGGCACCACGCGACCGGCTGTATCGAGCGCCAGCTCGTTACGCTGTGCATCAAACTTCACCAGCAGTTTGCCGCTGCCTTGCTGGCTATCGAGCACCGCAACCGTTGTTGCCGCGCTGGGCTCCGGCCCGCTGCCGCGATAGGCGAGCATCACCGCCAGCCCCAACACGGCGGCCAGTGCTAGCGCACTGCCGGCACGCCAGAACGCCAGGCTGTCATACCAGCGCGGTTTGGCGAGCGGCTTGGCGCCGGGCAAGGCAAGTCGCTGCGCCAAGGCCTGCCACACCCGCGCCGGCGGACGCACCGGGCTGAGGCTGGCGCTAAGCGGGTTGAAGTGGTCTTGCCACTGGTTGACGCGGCGCCGTATCGGCTCATGTTGCCGGATCAAGGTTTCAAACCGTCGGCGCGCCGGGCCGGCCAGGGTGCCCAGCACATATTCCGCCGCCAGGCGATCGATCAATTCGGGACGAAGGTAGTTCATAGCGCGAAGCACTCCTTCAGCTGCATCAGGCCACGCCGCACCCAGCTTTTGACCGAGCCGAGCGGCAGGGCCAGCTGCGCCGCCAGCTCGCTATGCGACAAGCCCTGGAAATAGGCCAGGGTGATCAATTCACGCGAGCGGCTCTCCAAGGCTTGCAGGCAACGCCCGAGCAGGCGCGCATCGTCTGCGGCCAGCAACTGCTGCAAGGGGCCGGCACGCTCGTCCTGCCAGTTTTCCAGCACACCGGCGTCGTCTTCCCCGACGCTGTCTTCGCGTGCCGGGCGGCGCAGCCAGTCGAGGCAGCGATTGCGCACAATTTGGGTCAGCCAGGTAAACGGCTCGCTGTATTCGCGGGCGTAATCGGCCGCATGGTTCCAGATGTTCACATAGCACTCCTGCAATACGTCTTCCGCCCAGTCGGCGCGTTTGAGCATGCGCAGCGCCACCGCATACAGCCGTGGCGAAGTGGCGTGGTACAGCGCCTCAAAAGCCGCCGCATCGCGCAGCCCGGTGCGCGCCAGCAGCTGCGCAATATCGTCTTGATTGGCCAAGAGCCTCTCCCTGTTGGTTGGACCTTGCACGGTGATACGCAGGCAATCGACTTCAGGATGCAGGCAAAAACGAATATTTTCAGCCTGGTGCATCCAGTTGCTGCGGCCTTGCGTATCAGCATCTGTGTAGCAAACCGATCAAATCAGTATTCACGCAAGGAGCGCACCATGCACGATTCGTTTTCCACCTGTCTAAGGCCGGCCCGCCAGCTCGTCGTATCGGGCCTGCTGGCGCTTGCCCTACCCGCCCTGGCCGAATCGCTGGCCGGCAGCGGCAAGCTGCTGCTGACCGGCGGCGTCACCCAGGTGGAAGGCGCAGCTGGCGGCGGCTTGACCCCGTGGGCGGTGATAGGCGGCTATGGCACCGGGGACCAGATTGGTGCCAATGCCTTCTACACCAATGTGAATTCCGGCGACTACCTGTTCCAGAGCGCCGGTGCCCTGCTTGGGGTATACGACAAGGTAGAGTTCTCCTACGCCCGGCAGAGCTTCAACACCCGCGATGTCGGCACGGCGCTGGGGCTGGGCCATGGCTTTGTGTTTCACCAGGATGTGGTCGGACTCAAGGTAAAGCTGGCGGGCGATGCAGTATTGGAGCAAGGCGACTGGATGCCGCAGATTGCTGCTGGCATCCAGTACAAGCGCAATGATCGCGGTGCGGTGGTGCGCTCGGTGGGCGCCAAAGACCATAGCGGCACCGACTTTTATATTTCCGCCACCAAATTGCTGCTTGACCAAAGCCTGTTGCTCAACGCCACACTGCGCGCCAGCCGTGCCAATCAGCTGGGCATCCTCGGCTTTGGCGGCGACAAACATGATCGCTACCAGGCCTTGCTGGAAGGATCGGCCGCCGTGCTTTTGCGCCGCGATCTGGCCCTGGGCGTGGAATTTCGCCAAAAGCCCGACAACCTCAAGGTAGCGAAAGAGGACAACTGGTTTGATGCCTTTATCGCCTGGGCGCCGACCAAGCATGTGTCGGTGACGCTGGCCTATGCCCATCTCGGCAATATCGTGCTGCGCGACAAGCAGCATGCCCCCTATCTTTCCATCCAGTCGGGCTTTTAAGCCAAGGAGTTCGCCATGTCCTTTTTCAAACATATTGCCGGCCTTGTCCTGTTGCTGGTGTTTTGTACCCTGGCCTCACAGACTGCCCGGGCGGCAGAGCCCGATCTGTCGGTCTTGCATGATTTCGGCGATAAACCGGGCCTGGCGCGGGTAATGGATGACTTTATGGTCAACCTGCTGGCCGATGCCCGCATCAGCCAGTATTTCGCCAAGACCGATCAGGCCAAACTCAAGGCAGGCCTCATCGATCAGTTTTGCGCCCTGCTAGGTGGCGATTGCCGGTACCAGGGCGCAGCAATGGACGAGGTACATGCCGGCCTGAATATCGGCGTGAGTGATTTCAACGCCCTGGTGGAAGATTTGCAGGCGGCCATGGACAAAAACAATGTCCCGTTCCGCTCGCAAAACAAGCTGCTGGCAAGGCTGGCACCGATGCACCGGGTAGTGGTGACGCGCTGACGCGCCATATGCTGCTTGTACCGTGCGCGCATGCACCGGGCCCCCTGGCAACAGCGGGCCCGGCATCCATTCATGGTTTGCCGCTGCAATTGCCCCACATTATTTGCCCGGGCCTTATCAGAATTGCCCGGCAAAACCGACTATCCTATGGCCCTGATCAATTCAAGAAGGCTCACTATGCAACTCGCCCGAATCCTGCTCCTCGCGCTCCCCTTGCTTGGCTTTGCCGCTGAACATCCGGCGCAACTTGCGGCCAACGAGCGTGGCCTGGTGGAACGCATGGCCAAAGCCTATGCCTGGCGCCTGATCGAGCCGACCAGCACGGACGCCAAAAACGAGTTCTCGGCCAGCAGCAAGCGCTTCGAGCAGCAACTGGCGCAGCTGACCGAGTCGAGCAAGAAGGATGCGGAACTGAGCGACAATTTCAGCCTGCTCAACCAGCAATGGTCCGACTTCCAGGCGCTGACCAAGCCCACCCCGACGCAAGCGCAGGCCAAACAGGTACTGGAGGCGAGCGAGGAGATGGCCTACATCGCCCAGAAAGGCGGTCAGCTACTCGCTGCCAAGCTCGACGCCCCTACCCAGGCCAGCGTGTTGGCGGAAAGCGTCGCCACCCTGGCGCAAAGGCTGGCGAAAAACTACCTGTTACAAAGCGCCGGACTGAGCGTGCCCTTTCTCGCCAAGGATCTGGCCGCCGCACGCAGCGAGTTCGAGGCGACCAGCCGGCAATTGAAGGCGCTGCCGCTCAATTCCGCATCGCTCAAAGGGCAGATTGATCTGTTGGACAGCCAGTGGTTCTTTTTCCAGCAGGCGCTCGATGCGCTGGCAGCCAACCGGCAAGACCTCAGCCTGCGCCGCAATGTGGTGACCACCAGTAATCGCATTTACGAAGTCGCCACCGAGCTGGCCGTGCGCTACCAGCGCCTGACCGTCGCAGCCCGATAAGCGGCATGTTTGCGGCTCGCCCTGCCCGTGCTGGTGGCGAGTCGGATTGTGGCAATACCCGCCACCTTGCTCCGCACACAGATAACTAGACGACTGGTCTAATTGTTTGCTAAATTGCGCCACCATGTCAGTTCGCCAATTCGAAGACACCCGTGAACACCTGCTCGCCACCGGCGAGCACATCATGCTGGGTAAAGGCTTTGCCGCGGTTGGCCTTGCCGAGATCCTCGGTGCGGCGCAAGTGCCAAAGGGCTCGTTCTACCATTATTTCGATTCGAAAGAAGGCTTTGGCGTGGCGCTGCTGGAGCGCTTCTTCGCCAATTACCTCGCCAGCCTCGATCAACTGATTGCCGACCACAGCCTCTCTGGCCGCGCCAAGCTTGATCGCTATTTCGATGGCTGGCAGGCCAGTGCCTGCACCGAGTCACGCTGTCTGGTGGTCAAACTGACTGGCGAAGTCAGCGATTTGTCCGAAGCGATGCGCTTGGCGCTCGATAGTGGCATCAAGGGCATTATCGAACGGCTGACCGCCTTTATCGTGATCGGTCGGGCAGATGGCTCGATTGCCGGCTGCGACAAGGGTGCAGCAGAGCTGGCGCAGTCGCTGTACCAGGTATGGCTGGGTGCCGCCCTGGTGGCCAAGGTGCGCCGCAATACCGATGCCTTTGCCGCTGCCTGGATCAGCACGGGGCAGATACTCCAGCATTGATTTGAATCCGACCGGCTACTGGCCGGTCTTTTTGGCAGCAAAACTAGACGACCGGTCTATTTCATGGAGCAAGACGATGTCACTCGATAAACTGCTTACCCCCGTTACCGTCGGCCACACCACCCTGAAAAACCGCATCTGGATGGCGCCGCTGACACGCTCGCGCGCCAGCCAGCCCGGCGACGTGCCCAGTGAGATGAATGCCCGCTACTACCGGCAACGCGCCAGCGCCGGACTGATCGTCAGCGAAGCGACACAGATCTCGCGCCAGGGCCAGGGCTATGCCCTGACCCCCGGCATCTATACCGATGCGCAGGAGGCTGGCTGGAAGCAGGTGGTGGAACAGGTGCATGAGGCAGGTGGACGCATTGCCCTGCAGCTATGGCATGTCGGCCGCATTTCGCACCATCTGCTGCAAGAAAATGGCGCAGCGCCGGTGGCGCCATCGGCCATCCAGGCGCGCAATTCAACCGTGTTCGTCATCCAGCCCGACGGCAGCCCCAGCACGCCACAGACCGATGTGCCGCGCGCACTCGAAACTGCCGAGCTGCCTGGCATCGTCGCCGACTATGTTCAAGCGGCGAAACGCGCCATGCGCGCCGGTTTCGATCTGGTCGAAGTGCATGCGGCCAACGGCTATCTGCTCAACCAGTTCCTCGATACCGCTGCCAACCAGCGCAGCGATGAATATGGCGGCAGCCTGGAAAACCGCGCCCGTCTGGTGCTGGAAGTGGTCGATGCGGTCGTGGCGGAAATCGGCGCCGACAAGGTTGGTGTGCGCCTGTCGCCCAATGGCGTGTTTGGCGATATGTCGCCCGCAGGCAGCGCAGACACCGCACTATATGTCGCCAAGGCCTTGGGCCAGCGCGGCATCGCCTATCTGCATATTGCCGAGCCTGACTGGGCCGGTGGCCAGGCGCTGGACGATGACTACCGCCGCGCCTTGCGTAAGGCATTTGGCGGCAGCCTGGTGTTCTGTGGCGGCTATGACGCCGACAAGGCCGAGCGCCTGATCAGTAGCGGCATCGCCGATGCAGTCGCCTTTGGCCGCCCCTTTATCGCCAACCCCGATCTGGTAGAGCGCTATCGGCGTGGCGCCGCCTTGAACCAAGCCGACCCGAGCACCTTCTACGGCGGCAGCGACCACGGCTATACCGACTACCCAAGCTTGTAATGCCAGCCTGAACGCCAACCGTCATGCGCCCGCCGATGCGGGCGTTTTCGCATCGCCAGGCTTTATCCCCCGCAAACAAAGTGTTGGGCGAACTCACTCACACGCAAAAAACGCTCTACCCTGCGCAAGGCGAGGTGCAGCGGATGGGATAGATCCACAAGGAGGTGCCAACCTGCCTGCTGCCGGATCGGGTCCGGCTATCCCGGGACTTGCTGCTCAAGTTGAAAACCTGCCCGATTCAGAGCTTACCGAGGCAAACGCGCCGGGCTCAGGCACAATGCCGCACTCTCCTTGTGATGCCCGCCACCTGCCCATGTCCCTAAAAGCGCTATTGTTCCTGTCATTGATTTGCCTGGGCCTGCAAGGCTGCAAACCGGCCAGCACAACGCCGAGTGCCTATGACAAAGACGGTGTGAAGCTGACCCTGCCTGCAGGCTGGAAAGTAAGCCAGGACAGCAATGCCGCAGCCAATCGCTATCTGGTAATTGATACGCCGGGCAACGCTGTTATGACCATCAATGTGCTGGATGCGGCAATAGCACCGCCGCTCAAGCAGTTTGTTGACAGTTATATTGAGGTCGCGATCAAGGAAACCCCGGTGTTCACCCGGACCAAGGGCACGATTGCCCCCCTGGATATCGAACTGAATGGCAGCACCATCCACGCCTTGCGCAATGAATTTGCCATGGAAGTCGCCGGTGCCAGCGTGCCATTCAAGCAAGACTTCTATCCGATGGCTGGCGGATCGCGCATAGCCTATTTGGCCACCTTGGCATCAAACGACGAAGAAGCGAGCGTCAAGGGCGGCTTCGAGCAGGTACTGAGCACATTCAGCCTGCGGTGAACCGCTATCGATAGCGCTCCGGCAAGCGCAGGCAGCAGCAAGCCGGCCGGTATCGGCTCAGCGGTACTGCTGCAGCAAGGCAGCCATCTTTGCCTGTGCCGGACCCTCGCACGCGGCCTTCAGCCGCGCCAGCGCCGCATGGTCGGCCATCAGCGGCGAGCGCTGCGAGATATAGATCACCACCGGCTGCACCTCGATTTCCAGCCAGGGGTAGTCCTGGACATCCAGCCCGGCTTTTTCCAAGGCACTGACCGATCCGGGCTGCGATACAAAGCTGGCATCCAAGCGATCGGCCACCAGCATTTTCAGGCCCTGCTCCACCGACTCCAGCGGATACAGCGTGGCATTTTGCTTGCTGAGTTTATCGAGCGCGCGGGTACCGCGCGGCACGCCAATGATCAGATTGGATAGCTGTTTCGGCTCCAGGCTGGCAAAGCGCTTGCGCTTATACACGATGCCGGAGCGGATCTGCCCGATCTGGCACAGCCGCGAGGCAAATCCATCGCGTTCGGCATCGGGTATCAGGACAGCCGCAACATTGCTGCCATCGCGCAAGCCATTGATCACCCGCACATAGGGCAAGGTCTCCAGCTTGATCGGGATATTGGCCGACCTGAACAGGAACTGCAGGATCTCGGGCGATACCCCGCGATCAGGCTGATTCGGATAGGTCCACGGAAACACCGGGACGGTGTAGGCGGTCAATGGCTCGGTTTGCGCCCGCGCGATCAGTGCACAGCACAGGGCAACAACAAACAGGCAGGCGCGCAACATGGTTTGTTCCAACAAAGTGGATATCAACCGCAGCACGTACCGCCGCACGCAAGCGGGGAGCGGTACGTGCTGCACAGGCATTGCGGTATCAGTGGTACTTCTGCATCAGGGTTTGCATGAAGCCTTTGGCACTCCCTTCACATTCTGACTTTAGCTTGGCCTTGAGCGCCTCGTTCTTGAACAGCTCGGATTTTCGTGACACATACAAGGCCACCGGCGCCGTTGCGACTTCGACAAAGCCATAGTCTGCCGCATTCATATTCTTTTCTTTCAGCAGGGTGTCGATACCGGGGGAAGAAATGAATGTGGCATCGAGCCGGTCTGCCACCAGCATCTGCAGGCCCTGGCCGACGTTCTCGATATCGTTCGGTTTGATATCGGCAATCGACTTGGCCTTGTCGATGGCCTTGGTGCCACGCAAAAAGCCGATGCGCTTGCCGGCCAGGTCTTCCGGTTTGGCCACCTTGGGCAGCTTGGCCTTGCTGTACAGCAAGCCGGAGCGAATCTGCGTGGGCGAGCACAGATTGAAGGCAAAGGTATCGCGCTCGGCATCGGGAATCAGCAAGGTGGCCTCGGCCGTGCCGTCCTTCAAGCCCTCGATCACCCGCAGATAGGGCATAGTGCGCACGGTCATTTCGGCACCGGCCTTTTCGAACAGGAATTTGAAGTATTCGGGTACGATGCCGGCGGCCGGGTTATCCGGATAGCTCCATGGCGCCGCCGGCACCCCGATCACCTGGGTCGGTGCTGCCTGGATTGCCAGCGAGGCAAAGGCGGCAAATAGAGTAGAAAGAACTGGTTTCATCATTTGCTCCCACTTGGCTCAGAACACATGCAACATACCCAGGGTCAAGGCGCGCGGATCATTCCCCACCTTGATATCGCGCCCCACGTATTCGAGCAACAGATTGGTGCGCGGACTCAGGCCGTATTTCAGGCCCAGCACATACTGAGTGAATTTGCTGTCCTTGACATCGCTACCGGCGAGCTTGGCGGTTCCGGCCTGGATGATGCCAGCACGCCATAGGAACGGTTTGTCGTCATAGACCAAGGTGGCAATACCGCTATCGCGCTTGTAGTCCTTGCCGGCGCTGAACTTGTCGATTTGCCCATGCTGCCAGCCGATCTGCGCCTTGAGCTTTTCAAAGCGATAACTGGCGCCGAGCAGCAAGGCATTCTTGTTCTGGCCATCGATACCGTTGGCATTGCCGATATGCGAATAGGCGCCCACCACGCCGAAGGGATCGGCATTGTAGGCGGCATTGGCGCTGAGTATGCCGGTGGTGCCCTTGCCGGCATCGTTACTCTTGTTCTCCCCGAAGCCATACATGATGGATGAAGTAAAACCACTCAGATTCGGGCTGTCGTAACGGATCGAATTATTGATGCGCGCCACCGATCCGCTGCCGATGCCGGAATTGGTAATGGTATCGACCGACCAGATGCCGAAGCCGATTGCGCCGTCCGAAATATCGTAAAGGTCCGAGGTGTTGGTATACGGCGATTTGCCACGCCCGAGGCCGATCTTGCCGAAGCTGCCGGAAATGCCGATCCAGCCTTCGCGATCGGCAAACGAGGTGGCGCCGGCATCATCGGGGTTGACCCGGCTTTCAATCTGGAAGAAGGCCTTCATGCCATCGCCAAGGTCTTCGCCGCCTTTGAAACCGAGCCGGCTCGGCAAATACAGATTGTCGATCTTGACCTGCGATACCGCAGTGGTGCGATCGAATATCAAACCGACATTGAGCTGCCCATACACGGTGACATCGGCAGCAGCGGCACTGGCAAGCAGTGCCGGCAGCAGCCATGCCAGCGACTTGTGACTGGTGATCATTGCCATCTCCTTGATTTGCCTCAGGGCGCCACGCCCTTCGGCAGCTACAAACAGCCTGGCGATGCCAACACGGCGGCCCGAGCAAGCTCAGGCCGCGCTTTATCGACAAGCATTCCTTTGGGAGGTGTAGGTTGTTTTACCGCGCCAACCATGGCGGCCATGACAAGCGGTAGGCAGCTGTTGCGCGCCGGAAACGTAACAATATATTTACAAATACAAGCTCACACCGACTAGTGGACACACCAGTCCAAGCCCTTGGCGCGCAACTCGAGCCGGGCCCATACCAGCGGCAATTGGTCGCCTGCATCGGTTTGCAAGCCATGGTCAGCCCCCGGGATCGCCAGCGCACAATACGGCGCAGCGCGTTGCTGCGCCGCCTTGGCAAAGCCTAGATAGGCATCAGGTGGCAGCAGTGCATCGTGCTCGCCCCAGGCCTGCAATAGCGGCAGCGGTGAGGCCAACAGTGGCTGCTGCAAACGCCAGGACAGCAGGCTGCGCCAGTAGCGCAGGCTGCGCCCTTGCATCACCACACTATCGGGCCGCTCGCTGGCTACTGCCGTCTGCACCTTTTGCCAGGCGGCGCTGGCGCCGAGGCGCTCGGCCTGCAGTCCAGCCAACTCGGCCGGGTCGAGACCAGCATGACTGATGATCACCAGCGCCTTGACCTCGGGCAGCTCGCGAGCAAGCGCCGGCAATAGCTCGGCCCCTTCCGATATGCCCACCAGCACCACGGGCAAATCGGACGACGCCTGCGCCAGCTGCTGGCGCAAGGCCTTGGCCGCCAGTTGCTGCCACTCAGCCAGATCATCCTGCTGCACAAAGCCGGCGCTGCACCGTGGTGGCGCCGGCCAGGCTGCCACATCCACGCCGGGCTTATGCAGCACCAGCACGCTGGCGTGCAACAGGCCGGCGAAATAGCGGTCGGCGATCGGCGCCATGCCGGCGCAGCCCGAGCCCGGAATCACCACCACGCGGTAGCGGGCTGGCTGCACGAGTGCGTCGCGAAACAGCGCCGGGAGCCTTTGCTCACCAGCGGGCAGATGCCGCGACGCAAAAAGGGGCTGTGCAAACGCACAACCCCCAAAGGCCAGCATGATCAGGGCCGCCAGCGCGGCCCGCCAGGCGCTCATCGCAAGATGGTTACCGGTTCCTGATTGATCGGCGTCACCTGCATATTCTGTTGCTGGCCATTGGCATTGCTAGCGCCCGTACGCATGCGACGGGTCACATTCGGGTCGCTGACGCCAAGCTGGTCGATCAGCTGCTCGTACACATTGGCCGCCAGGGTCTGCGAGGTTTCGCGCATCACCTTGCCACGATTCGGGGTGATATGGTCACCACGGTTGGACAGGATCTTGGTCTCATTGCCCGAGCCCTGAGCCGAGAAGGCCGCCTTGATTTCGAAGGTCTTGGTATTGATCAGCGAGAAATCTGCCACCAGATCGAGTCCGAACTGGTAGGCAGCGCTGGTGGAGCCCTGCAGCGGCGACAGCTGGTCGATGAACTGGATATTGCTCAGGGTGCCGAACAACACATAGTCAGCGCCATTGAATTCGCCCTTCTTGATACGGGCGATGATGTCCTTCACCTCGGGCTGACGCACCGGCTTGGCGATCTTGCCGGTCTTCATCTGATTCAGCACCTGCTCGGCCTTGGTCGGCTGCGGTGCGCCGGCATCAAAGCCCTTGCCCTGCACCAGGCGCAAGCCGGAGCCCTTGATCAGCGCGCCCTTGATGTCATTGGTAAAAGAGCCCAACTCGCGCTGTTCCAGATAGCTATAGGTACCCGCCACATAGGTCAGCTGGGTGCTGTCGCTCATCGCCATGCCATTGCGGTTGGCGCTGAGTGCGGTATTGCTCTTCAGTTCAGCTGCTTCAAAGTATTGCGATACCGCCTGCGTGTAGGCCAGATCGGTCACCGCGACTTTCGGTGCGGCCACGTCGGCCAGCACGGCCGGTGCCAGCAGGCTGGCGGCCATCAAGGCCAGTAAACTGCGTCGTTGCATGGTGTTCTCCTTGCGAAGCGCTAGGCGTGCCATCGGCATCGACCTGCGCCCTATTCGGCTCTGCGGCTGCCGCGCACTGGCGCAGCCGCCCGGTTCCACCCGGCCAGCCCTGCCGATCAGGCAGGCAGCCGGCGCAGGACTCAGCGCTTGCTGGTCTTGCGGATTTCCTTCTCGTCCTGCCATTCGATGGTGCCCTCGGCCACATCGAACATCTTCAGGGTGAACTTGTAGTAGACATCCTTGGTGTCGTTATTCTTCTTGACGATGCTGGTCAGCTCGCCTTCCAGGCTGTACTTGGCAGCGGTCATCTGGCCGACCTTGGCGGTGGTGTTCTGCTTGTACAGGCCGCTCTGGTTCTGGCGTTGCAATTCATCGACACCAGCCTGCATTTCCTGGATCGAGCGGGTGAAACGCACCTTGCCTGACTTGACCAGCTGCGTCTGGATCGAGTTCATCACATTGGTGGTGTCGATGTATTCGCTGGTCTTGTTCTTGACGGTGGAAATGGTCACCGTGGGGCGGCCCTGGAAAATACCGGTTTCCAGCAAGCTACCCACCATTTTTTCAGCAATCAGTTGCAAGTCGGTAGAGCCAAACTCATTAGTTACCAGCTCAACTGCCTTGGAATCACCGTAATTCACTTCACGATCGAAACGCAGCACCGGCGAGGACACGGTGGTGGTACAGGCGCTCAAGGCCATGACGGTCGCAAAGGAAGCCAGCGACAGGGCAACAGTACGGCGGACAGACATCAGATTCTCCTGGTTCAAACGCATGGTTCAGGCTCACAGCCGGGCAAAATGGCCGATAGGGGTATGCCCGTCATCGGCCGCCTTGCTTGTTATGGCGTTGGGCGGCCTATTTGGTTTCCACATTCATTTCCAGCCGGAAATCGGTGGCATTGGGGTGTGGCGCTACCGCCTTGATGGTCTGCATCTGCTGACCCATAAAGCCAAGTTGCTTATAGGTCTCGCCATCACCCACCTGGTTGCCGGTGTTATCGAGCCAGCGGAAGCGATAGAAAATCTGTCTGTCGTAGCTGCTGTTGTTCTGCAGGTCGGCCTGCACCACCAGCACGTCGTTGCGACGTACCACGCGCATTTCGACCACTTTCATATCCTTGGCATCGCCACGCAGCGCCACCTTGCCGGCTACGCCACCGGTAGCGATGGCGTTATCGGCCACCGCCACAGCACCCAGCAAGGCCGCTACCGCGGTCAGGGCAATCATGCTTCGCTTCATGTCTATCTCCTTGCGTGCATCGGATACCTGCCAGATGGCGCTGCGCCATGGCCAGGCAGGCATTCGCTTGTCAATTGATGAAAATCAGCCGTTCACTGGCTTGGCGGCCTCTGCTGCCTTCGCCTTCTTCGACTTTTTACCCGGCTTGTCGGCGGCTTTTTCACCAGCCTTGTCCGCTGGCTTCACGGCCTCATTGGCCGGCTTGGTATCAGCTACCGGAGCCGCTGCCAGCGTGCCGAAGCTGCTCACCGGGCCTTGAATCACGCTGTCATCGTACAAGCGAACCGGCACCATTGCATACTGGCCGCCCACTTTCACCGCACCGAGGTCGCGGCCGGCCACCGTCAGCCGGTGCTCGCCTTCCGGCAGATAGCCACGGGCGACATACACGCGGCCCGGCAGGGTACGCCAGATCCGGTCATCCGCCTGTTCGGTCACCGCAGAGGCAACCGAGCCGATCACCGCGCCCAACAGGCCCGCCTTCTTCTCCAGCTGATCCTGCACCACGCCCTTGGCAATGGCGCGGGTGACATTGCGGAAGATCATGCCCGGCATGTCTTCCTTCAGCTCGCGACGCGCCATCACATTCAGGTCCACCACGCTTTCCAGCTTGAACGACTGGCCATTCACCACCAGATTGTTCAATAGCGGCTCGTGCGATGGCTCGATCACCGGGTAGGAGATGCTCACCGTACGCAATTTGCCGGAAATCCACACCGGCAGGGTGAACGAGCGCGACTTGCGCGCTGGCGCCGAGCCCGCCTCGATCACGAACAGGGTATCGGTCATGCGCTGTTTGCGCTTCTGGGTAAAGCTGGTGCGCGCATCCAGGCCGCGCAGGCCTTCTTCCAGCACGCCCGAATCGGGCTTGAGCTCGATGGCCTTGCGGTAGCCCGGTGCGGCCAGGCCCGGCTCATTGGTCACTTCATAAACGAAGCCGGCCAGATAGTGGCTCAGGGCATTCTGGTAGCCGTTTTTCAGCTTCAGCACTTCCGGGTCGTTCAGGGTTTCCACCGGATAGCCGTTGATGTCCTTGCCCTGCACATTGGCGCCCTTGGACTTGGCTTCGTTCTCGGCCGCATCGGTTTCCTTGGACCGGAATTCCGCAATCACCGCCTCGCGCTCGTGGGTGCGCTTGATATCGACACGGGCGTTTTCCAGATCATTGGCGCCCAGGCGGTTCATGGCGAGGCGGGTGGTCAGCCACACCTTTTCATAATCGCGACCTTCATACGCCTTGAGCCGCTCGCTGATCAGGCTGGCACCGAGCATGCCGAGCAGCTTGGATGGATTGGTCTTGGCCGTATCTTCCCATTCCTGCACCTTGGCATCGGCCTTCAGGAAGGTCTTGGTGCTCTCGTCCAGCTGCTTGTTCAGGCGCAACAGCTCGCCGCGCTCCATGTTGTAAAGCAACTCTGCGCGATCGGCATCAGAGCTCACCGAAGCATCCAGCTGCTGCAGCGCTGCCGGAATGCCGCCGCTGTGGCGGGCATCCTGCACCTTGTTCGACAACTCATCATGGCTCTTCATGCTGGTACATGCAGACATGACAGCAGCCACCAACACGGTCAGCGCGAGGCGCGGCGTACGTTTCATTTGCTCTCCTGAACGGGATATTGGAATTGTGTACTCCTGCGCCGCGCCACAGGCGGGAATCAAACGGCGCGAAACGGAGCGACGGACTCAAGCGCCGCAGTGTAGCAAAGCTTGTAGCCGCCCCCGGCTATGCATAAATCACATCGCGGGAACTCGGTAATATCGCGCAAACGCGGCAACTTGACAAATGCATAAACGCTGATATTCCCGCAAACCGGGGCGTTTCGCTTGCCTGATCCATCATCGACATCAGCCCTTACCTCCGAAAAACCAAGCCGGCATATCGCATTAACCACCCAGCCTCTACCGGTGGTGCAGTTCAACGACGTGGAAGTAGTGACAGGGAAGAACCAGCTGCAAGTCGACCAAGAGAAGCTCTGAACGAATCGAGTTTTCGACCACCACCGCATGTCCCGGGAGACCCGGGACCAACGTGAAAGTAGATAGGTCATTGATTTCTCGCTGTTTCACTCCACCCCTCCGCCCCCGCATAGCGCGGGGGAACCGCGCATTTGGCGCGTTGGGTGATTCGTTCAGTGGCTCCCAAGCCATCCCGGTGAAACAACGTCACTATGCCGCAAACCCGGTCGAGTGATTATTACCGACGCGCAAGCAGAAGCACAGTCAATTGCGCTCCAAGCCAGCCAGCAGCTGCGATAACTCAACTGCCGAGCGCACCGCCATCTTGGCGAACACATTGGCGCGGTGGACCTCGATGGTGCGCACCGCCACGCCCAGCTCGTCGGCGATTTGCTTGTTGAGCTTGCCAGCAAGAATGCGCTCCATCACTTCGCGCTCGCGCAGCGACAGGCGGCCCAAGCGCGCCTGGCCGGCTTCCTGGCTGCCGCGCATCTGGCGGCGCGCACTGGCCACCGCCAGCGCGTCATCGAGCTTGTCGAGCAGGGTGCGCTCGGCGCAGGGCTTTTCCAGAAAATCGAAGGCGCCTTGCTTGACCGCCCCCACCGCCATGGCAATGTCGCCATGGCCCGATAGAAAGATCACCACCAGCTCGCTATTGTGCTGACGCAGCTGCGCAAACACATCGAGCCCGCTGATGCCGGCCATGCGCACATCCAGCACTAGTACGCCTTCCCAATGCGGCTCCAGCGCCTCCAGAAAGCGCTCACCCGACTCGAACACCCGCACCGCATAGCCATGCGATAGCAGTAACAGGCCCAAGGCATCGCGTACCGCGGCGTCATCGTCCACAACATGGATATTGCGCAATTCGTTCATGGCTACCGTGGCAAGCTGAAATGAAAGATGGCCCCACCGTCCGGATTGGGCCGGTAGGCGAGTGTGCCATGATGCTTCTCGATAATGGAGCGGCAAATGCTCAGCCCCATGCCCATGCCGAGCGGCTTGGTGGTATGAAACGCTTCGAACAGATGCGCCGCCTGCTCCGGCGCAATGCCGCAGCCACGATCGATCACCGCCACCTCGATCTGCGCCTCGCTGACCTGTATCTGCAGTACCACCTCGCGCCGCTCCAAAGGCATGCCGGCACTGGCATCCATGGCATTGCGCAGCAGATTGAGCAAGGCCTGCTCCAGCAAGATGCGGTCGGCATGCAAGCTCAGCGGCTTGTCCGGCATGTGCACGACCAGGCGGATGCCCTGGGACTGCGCATCAGACCCGATCAGGGCCAGGGTTTCGTCGATCAGTGTCTGCAACTGGCATGACTCCAGCTCGGGCGAGCGTTTGCGCACGAATTCGCGGATCCGCCTGACCACCTGGGCCGCCCGCTGCGACTGCTCTGAGAGCTTATCGAGGGTGGAGTCGAGCAAGCTGCGCTGCTCGGGCTGATTGGCCAGCTGTTTGGCGGCACTGGCATAGCTGCTCAGCGCCATCAGCGGCTGGTTCAGCTCATGCGCCAGAGTTGAGGCCATCTCGCCCATGGCGGTGAGCCGCGCCACCTGTTGCAGCTTTTCTTCCTGAGCGCGGCTCAGTGCTTCGATGCGGCGGCGCTCGGTCACATCGATCAGGGAACTCATCCAGCCGCGCTGCACGCCCTGTGCATCGATCAGCGGCGCGGTGTACACCAGCACATCGACCTTATGGCCGTCCCGGTGTTGAAAACGTGCTTCATAGCCACTGAGCGGTGCCCGGCCGGCGCGCACTTCTTCGTGCTGGCGCTGGTGGCGTTCCATGCCATCCGGGTCCCAATACGGGTAAGGCGGGCCGGCACCAAGCAACTGTTGCTCGCTAAAACCGAGCATTTTGCAAAACGCCGGGTTCACATAGACGATGCGCCCTTCCATATCGCGGGCACGCATGCCCACGGTGAGCGAATCCTCCATCGCCTTGCGAAACGCATGTTCGCTTTGCAAGGCCGCCTCGGCAGTCAGCCGGCCCTGAACATGGCGGCGCAGTCGCCACCAGCTGTACAGCACGGCAGCCGCCAGTACCAAGACGGCCGCGCTGAGTAGCTGCTGGATGGTATTGCCCGGCATGCGGTAGGCGGTGACCCTCATGCTCAGTCCCTGCCCGGGCGGCTCCAGCGGAATCTGGTGGCTGAGCGCTTCGCGGCCGGCATCGATACGGGATTTGCTGGCTATGGTGTTACCGGCGATATCGAGAATCGATACCCGATACTTGGTGGCGAACCACCAGGGAATCTGGTGATTGATCAGCTTTGCCAGTGAAATCAGCACCAGTACCCGTGCATCGCCATCGGCTACCGCCAGCACCAGCACGGCATCGCTGCCCTGCATGATCGGACGTGAATACGCAGGACGACCCGTGGCAGCTGCATATTCCAGCGTTGCCTGCCACAGATCGCGCTCGGGCAGGCTGGCGCCGGCCTGCAAGCGCAACTGGCCACCCAGATCGACGGTGGCAAGGCCGATCACGCCCGCCTCGCCATTCACCATCAGGATGGCGCGATCATGAAAACCGCCCTGTTCGATGGCGCCATTGGCTGCGGCCAATGCCAGCGCGCGGGCGCGATCTTCGGTCTGCTCGAACTGGAAATGCAGGTTTTGCTCAGCCCACAGCACATCGTTGATCAAGACCGAGCGCTGTGCCGCCCGCTCTTCGCTGCGCGTATAAATCAGCAGGCTGATCACCGCCAGGCCAAAGCACAGCAAGGCCACGCGCGGCCATACCCACAGCCAGCGCTGCGGGCGACTGGCGGCTTGATGGAAAGTGGGGGGCAGATTGGCGCTCATACAATGGATTCCGCTGGCAAAGTCGCATGCAGGGCAAGGCGCACGCACCTGTGGAAATCCACAGGTCGGCATCCACAATTGCCGGCCGGCAGCCTGGAGCGAACAATCGACCCACCATCCCCACATGGCACGGTCGGGTGATCGTGCACAAAAACCAGGAGACTACACCGATGCAACGTCGATCCCTTATTGCTGGCGCTATCGCCCTTGTCCTCAGCGGCCTGGCTTTTGCTGCCGATGCACCGATCGTGATCAAATTCAGCCATGTGGTGGCACAGGACACCCCTAAGGGCAAGGCAGCCGAATATTTCAAGAAGCTGGCCGAGGAGCGCACCAAGGGCCGCGTCAAGGTCGAGGTCTACCCGAACAGCCAGCTATACAAGGACAAGGAAGAAATGGAGGCGCTGCAACTGGGCGCCGTGCAGATGCTGGCACCGAGCCTTGCCAAATTCGGCCCGCTTGGCGTGAAGGAATTCGAGATTTTCGACCTGCCCTATCTGTTCGACAGCTACGAAGAAGTCAACAAGGTGATGCACGGCCCGATCGGCGCCAAGCTGTATGCCAAGCTGGAAACCAAGGGCATCAAGGCACTGGGTTTTTGGGAAAACGGATTCAAGAACTTCTCGTCCAATAAGCCGATCCGCACCCCGGAAGATGTCAAGGGCCTGAAGATCCGCATCCAGTCGTCCAAGGTGCTGGACGAGGAAATGCGCAGCCTGGGCGCCCTGCCCCAGGTAATGGCGTTCTCCGAGGTCTACCAGGCCTTGCAGACCGGCGTGGTCGATGGCACCGAGCTGGAGCCCTCCAATCTGTACACCAGCAAGGCTTTTGAGGTGCAGAAGCATCTGAGCCTGACCGGCCATGGCTTCCTTGGCTATGCAGTGATTGTGAACAAGCAGTTCTGGGATGGCCTGCCTGCCGATGTGCGCAGCACCCTGACCCAGGCGATGAATGACGCGTCGGTGTATGCCAACCAGATCGCCAAGCAGGAAACCGACAAGGCGCTGGCTGCCATCAAGGCATCAGGCAAGACCACCATCTACACGCCGACCCCGGCTGAGCGCGCTGCCTTCCGCAAGGCACTGGTGCCAGTGCACACCAAGATGATCGACCGCTATGGCAAGGACTTGCTGGCCGAGATCTACAAGGAAACCGACTTCAAGCCGGTGCAGTAAGCGCCACTGCGTCGAACGCGAGGCAGCGATCCGGCGAGCCTTGGCCGGCTCGCTTGCACCGTGACGGCTCGCCGCTGGCGAGTCGTCCGCCCGGATTCATACCGGGTGGTCTTTGCCGGCCCCCGAAACAACAAAGCAACGCATTCGCAGGCCCAGGCTGGACCAGCCGGCTTGGCGCCTCCACCGCAAGCGTCTGCAGGAGCCCTCCATGAAATATCTCGATCACCTCGAGGAATGGCTGATCGCCAGCCTGATGGCGGCAGCCACGCTGATCATCTTTTTTGCGGTTTTGCACCGCTATGCCTCGGGCTACCAGATTCCCCTGCTACAGAACTGGCTGCTGTCGCTCAATCTTTCCTGGGCGCAGGAGTTGTGCATCTATCTATTCGTATGGATGGCCAAATTTGGTGCCGCCTACGGTGTGCGCAGCGGCATTCATGTCGGTGTCGATGTCATCGTCAACCGGCTGGAGCCGCGCTATCAGAAAGCCTTTGTGCTGTTTGCCCTGTTTTCCGGCGCCGTGTTCACCGGCATCGTCGCCACGCTGGGCGGCCGTTTTGTCTGGCAGATGGCCCATACCGACCAGACCTCGCCTGACCTGGAGGCACCGATGTGGATTGTCTATCTGGCCATTCCGCTCGGCACCTCACTGATGTGCTTCCGCTTCCTGCAAGTGGCATGGACCTTTATCCGTACCGGCGAGGTACCGCATCACGATGTCGGCCATGTTGAGGGCCTCGATGAAGAACTGAAAGGAGAGCCGGCATGACAGCTGCACTCGCAACGGCCAGCAAGCCGATTTCCATCAAGATTCCGCTGGCGCTGTTTGCCATGCTGGCGGCAATTTCCCTGGTTGGCGGCGGCAAAGCATTGATCTTCTGCCTGCTGCTCGGCCTGATGCTGACCGGCATGCCGATCTCCATCGCGCTTGGCCTCACCGTGCTGACCTTCTTGTTCACCATGACCAAGGTACCGGTGGAGTCGGTCGCACTGAAGCTGTTCACCGGCATCGAGAAGTTCGAAATCATGGCGATTCCGTTCTTTATCCTGGCCGGCAACTTCCTCACCCATGGCGGGGTGGCACGGCGCATGATCGACTTTGCCTCCAGCCTGGTGGGCCACTGGCATGGCGGACTGGGGCTTGCCGGCGTCATGGCCTGCGCACTGTTCGCTGCGGTATCGGGCTCCAGCCCGGCTACCGTGGTGGCCATCGGTTCCATCATCCTGCCCGCCTTGGTCAAGCAGGGCTTCCCCAAGCAGTTCGGCGCCGGCGTCATTACCACCTCGGGTGCACTGGGCATCCTGATCCCGCCCTCGATCACCATGGTGATCTACTCGGTTGCCACCAATACCTCGGTCGGCGCCCTGTTCATGGCTGGCGTGGTGCCGGGGCTTGCGCTCGCCTTTCTGCTCGGCGTGACCACCTGGTGGCGCGCGCGCAAATTCAATTACCCGCGCCTGCCGCGTGCCAGCTGGCTGGAGCGTTGGCGCGCCTTCCGTCGCGCCATCTGGGGCCTGTTGTTGATCGGCGTGGTGCTCGGCGGCATCTATAGCGGCATCTTCACCCCGACTGAGGCAGCTGCCATGGCCGCGGTGTATGCCTTTATCGTCGCCGTATTCGTTTACCGCGACCTGCCGCTGAAGAGAGTCGGCAAGGTGCTGCTCGACTCGGCCAGCATGAGCGCCATGCTGCTGTACATCATCACCAATGCGGTGCTGTTCTCCTTCCTGATGACGCACGAGGGTATTCCGCAGTTGATGGCCGACTGGCTGCTGGCGCAAGGCCTCGGCCCGATTGCCTTCCTGCTGGCAGTGAACCTGTTGCTGCTGTTGGCCGGCAATGTGATGGAGCCTTCATCCATCGTGCTGATTCTGGCGCCTATCTTGTTCCCGGTGGCGCAGCGGCTTGGCGTGGACCCGGTGCACTTCGGCATCCTGATCGTGGTGAATATGGAAGTGGGGATGTGCCATCCACCGGTCGGCCTCAATCTTTATGTCGCATCCGGCATTGCCAAGATGGGCATCACCGAACTGACGGTGGCGGTGTGGCCTTGGCTCCTCACCATGCTGGGCTTTTTGATGGTTGTCACTTACTGGCCGGGCCTGTCGCTGTGGCTGCCGCGCCTGCTGGGCATGATGTAAGCCTGTTTGCTTACAAGGAAATGCGCAGGCGGTCTTTGCCCGGCAAACGACCATGTTAGACTCTCAGGCATCAACCCTGCGGCCCGTTTCGGGCCGCATCGCATTAGAGGACCCACGCCATGTCGGGCAGCACATTCGGCCTGTTGTTTACAGTCAGCTCTTTCGGCGAAAGCCACGGCCCGGCCATTGGCTGCGTGGTGGATGGCTGTCCGCCCGGCTTGGCGCTGTGCGAGGCCGATATCCAGCGTGAGCTCGATCGCCGCAAGCCCGGCACCAGCCGCCATGTCACCCAGCGCAAGGAGCCCGACACAGTGGAGATTTTGTCCGGCGTGTTCGAAGGCAAGACCACCGGCCACCCTATCGCCCTGCTGGTCCGCAATACCGACCAGCGCAGCCAGGACTACGGCAAGATCGTCGATACCTTTCGCCCCGGCCATGCCGACTACACCTACTGGCACAAATACGGCATCCGCGATTACCGCGGCGGTGGCCGTAGTTCGGCGCGAGAGACGGCAGTACGGGTGGCGGCAGGCGCAATCGCCAAGAAGTGGCTGCACGAGCGCTTTGGCATCGTGATCCGCGGCCATATGAGCCAGCTCGGTGAAATCGCCATTCCGTTCAAAGCCTGGGAGCATGTCGCAGGCAATGCGTTTTTTGCCGCCAATGACGAGATCGTGCCGCAACTGGAAGCCTATATGGACCAGATCCGCAGCGAGCGCGACTCCATCGGCGCCCGCATCGATGTAGTGGCCGATAATGTGCCGGTAGGCTGGGGCGAACCCGTGTTTGACCGGCTCGACGCCGATATCGCCCACGCCATGATGAGCATCAATGCGGTCAAGGCAGTGGAGATAGGCGATGGCTTTGCGGTAGTCAGCCAGCGCGGCAGCCTGCATGGTGATGAACTGACGCCACAGGGCTTTGCCAGCAATCATGCCGGTGGCGTGCTTGGCGGTATTTCCACCGGCCAGGCAATCCGGGTGAGCATGGCGATCAAGCCCACCTCCAGCATCCCGCAAGATCGCGCTTCGATCGACAAACAGGGCAATGCAGTGATGATGCAGACCACTGGCCGCCACGACCCCTGCGTGGGCATCCGCGCCACGCCGATTGCCGAAGCCATGCTGGCACTGGTGCTGATCGATCACGCCCTGCGCCATCGCGCACAGAATGCCGATGTGCGAGTCAGAGTTGCGCCAATACCCGGTCAGTTTGAAAACTGATCGCCTATTCCCAAAACATTAAAAGCGCCTGCGGGCGCTTTTTTAATTGCCGAAAACTTTTCAACAAGATGTAAATTTGGGTAATTCAATGAATGCAGATAAACAAAAAGCCGACCTGACGGTCGGCTTTTTGCATCGAAGCAAGCTGAGCTTACTTCTTTTCTGCAGGAGCAGCAGCAGCTGGTGCAGCAGCAGGAGCTTCTGCAGCAGGTGCAGCGGCTGGAGCTGCAGCAGGAGCTGCAGCGGCGTCGCCAGCAGGAGCAGCAGCAGGAGCGGCAGCAGGTGCAGCGCCTTCAGCTGGCTTTGGAGCTTCAGCAGCGGCAGGAGCCGGGGCAGCAGCAGGAGCCTCAGGAGCCTTTTCACCACAAGCAGCCAGAGCAACAGCCAACAGGGCAGCAACGAGCAGGGATTGTTTCATGTTATGTACCTTTACCGGTGGGTTCATAGAATTGCAAAACAAAAAAGCAATCGACCGTTGATCGAGGGCTTTGATAAAACCTTAGACGCATCAGATACGACCGACCGCCGGATTCTAGCAGTTCCGGGAGAAAAAAAAAGAGGTTTGATGCAGTGCAAGGTAAGTAGTTGCATGCAGATCAAATGCCAAGCCTGCGTCCCTCGACCGGCGGATGCGCTCGCAGCCACGCTGCATCGAACCATTGCCGCCAAGGCGCTATCGCCCGTCCATCCGCACCGGCCTCGCCTTTCGGCGTATCGGGATGAAAACACCTCACCATGCCCGACTCGCTGAGCAAACAGGCCGGGATTTGCGGGGCATCCACCTCATCGACCAGCCTGATTTCGAGCACATGCGAGTATGCG
>NZ_JAYRLZ010000322.1:0-4411 GCF_041904975.1 Chitinimonas sp.
CGACCGCCGAGACCGGTGGCCACCAGGGTGACGCGAATCTTGTCGCCCATGGTTTCGTCGAAGGCGGTACCGAAGATGATGCGGGCGTCGTCGGCGGTATAGGCCTTCACCGCATCCATCACCTCATGCACTTCCTTCATCTTCAGGCTGTAGTCGGCGGTGATGTTCACCAGCACGCCACGGGCGCCATTGAGGCTGATGTCTTCCAGCAAGGGGCTGGCAACGGCCGCTTCGGCAGCGATACGGGCGCGGTCAACGCCTTCGGCATGGGCCGAACCCATCATCGCCATGCCCATCTCGGTCATTACCGCCTTCACGTCGGCGAAGTCGACATTCACCAGACCCGGCACATTGATGATTTCGGCGATACCGGCCACGGCGCCGCGCAGCACATCGTCGGCAGCCTTGAAGGCATCCTTGAACGACACATCGTCGCCCAGCACCTGCATCAGCTTGTCGTTCGGGATGATGATCAGCGAGTCGACATACTTCTGCAGCTCCTCAATCCCTTGTTGCGCCGACTTCTGACGCTTGCCTTCGAAGGCAAACGGGCGGGTAACCACACCAACGGTGAGGATGCCGCGCTCGCGGGCAATCTGCGCCACGATGGGCGCAGCACCGGTACCGGTGCCACCGCCCATGCCGGCGGTGATGAATACCATGTCGGCACCATCGAGCATCTCGCTGATGCGCTCACGGTCTTCTTCGGCTGCAGCGCGACCGATATCGGGGTTGGCGCCGGCGCCCAGGCCCTTGGTCAGATTGGCACCAAGCTGGACGACGTTTTCCGAGCGATTGCGCTTGAGCGCCTGCGCATCGGTATTGGCGCAGATGAATTCCACGCCGGTCACACCCGAGTCGATCATGTGGTCGACAGCATTGCCGCCACAACCACCGATACCGATCACCTTGATCTTGGCAACCGGCACGATGTCCTGCGCTGCTTCCAGGAACGAAATAGCCATTTGCTTCTCCTCTTTGCCCGTGCTTTAAACGACAGAAAATGAAACTGCTGACTTTACTGAAAATCGTCTAGGCCGACCTCTCGCCGGCATCGACGACCAACTAAAAATTGCCTTGAAACCAAGCCTTCATGCGGTTGACCACCCCGCCAAGGCCACTGCCCTGATTCGCTTTCAGCCCCTGGCGCTGCGCCTGCTGCTTGCCAAGCAACAGCAGGCCGACCACGGTCGAAAAGCGAGGATTCTTCACCACCTCGCTCAGGCCGCCGACATACTGCGGCACGCCTAGGCGCACCGGCAGGTGGAACACCTCTTCACCCAACTCCACCATGCCCTGCATCTGTGCCGAGCCGCCGGTAATCACGATGCCGCTCGACAGGCGCTCTTCAAAGCCGGAACGGCGCAGTTCCGCCTGCACCAGGCTGTACAGCTCTTCCACCCGAGGCTCGATCACTTCGGCCAGGGTCTGGCGATTGAGCTGGCGCGGGCCGCGCTCGCCGACGCCTGGCACTTCGATCATCTGCTGCGGGTCGGCCAGCCGACCCAGGGCGATACCATGGGCGCGCTTGATATCCTCGGCCTCCTTGGTCGGGGTGCGCAGCGCCATGGCGATATCGTTGGTGATCTGGTCGCCAGCGATCGGAATCACCGCCGTGTGGCGGATGGCGCCATCGCAGAACACGGCGATATCGGTGGTGCCGCCGCCGATATCGATCAGGCACACGCCCAGCTCTTTCTCGTCCTCGCTCAGCACGCTCATGGCGCTGGCGAGCGGCTGCAGGATCAGGTCATTCATCTCCAGGCCGCAGCGGCGCACGCACTTGGTGATGTTCTGCGCCGCCGAAATGGCGCCGGTGACGATATGTACCTTCACTTCCAGCCGCACCCCGCTCATGCCCAGCGGTTCTTTCACATCTTCCTGGCCGTCGATGATGAATTCCTGGGTGAGGATGTGCAGGATCTGGTGCTCGGTGGGGATATTCACCGCACGCGCAGTTTCGATCACGCGGTCGACATCGGCCGGGCCTACTTCCTTGTCCTTGATCGCCACCATGCCGTGCGAGTTGAAGCTGCGGATATGGCTGCCGGCGATGCCGGTCAACACTTCACGGATCTTGCAGTCGGCCATCAGCTCGGCCTCTTCCAGCGCACGCTGGATGGCACCGACGGTGGACTCGATATTGACCACCACGCCCTTTTTCAGGCCCTTGGACGGTGACTGACCGAGGCCGATCACCTCCAGCCGGCCATCCGGCAGGATCTCGGCAACCAGCGCGACGATCTTCGATGTACCGATATCAAGACCGACCAGCAGGTTCTTTGTTGTGTTCGGTTTATTCACCGCTTCTCTCCCAGACTACTGTGCTGCCCGATCACGGGCAGGCTCGCTTGACTAAGTGACCTTGCCACCGGGCTTGGTCGGATTGGTGTTCGGCATCCGCACGGCAAAGCCATTCGGATAGCGTAAATCGATGTACTGCGCCGGCGTGGCCAGATTGGCCAGCGAGCGCGGATAAGCCTCGACAAAGCGCGCCAGCCGGCCTTCCACATTGTCGCGACCGATTTCCAGCGTCAGATTGCGATCCAGCTCCAGCCGCCAGGCACGGCGAGCAGACAGCCATACCCGGCTGGGTTTACGTGCAATGCCGGCCAGCTGGTCGCGGAAAGCCATATAGCCCTTGGCCACCTCGGCCTCGCTGCCTTCTGGGCCTTCCAGCACCGGCAGCGCATCGTTGCTGGCGGCATCGAAACGCTCGCCCAGCGTATTGAGCAGGCCAACGCTGCCCCAGCGCGCCAGCGCCACATGCTCCTCGATGGTGACATCGAGCCGGTCGGGCCAGCGACGGCGCAGCGTGACCTGGCGCACCCAGGGCAGCTTCTCGAAGGCAGCCCGGGTCTTGTTCAGATCGAGAGTGAAGAAGGTGCCGCGCAACTCGTTCTTCACGATGTAACGCAGCTGCTCGCGCGTCACATGGCTGAGGCTGCCCTCCACCTTGATCTGCCGCACCGGAAACAGCGGCGAATGCACCACCACCAGCACCGCCGCATACAAAAACAGCAGCGATGAAAAGCCGATCAATAGATTGGCGAGCCAGTTGAGGAGCTGGGGCTTATCCCACATCAGCGCTCTCCCCGCTCTGCTGGTGAAACGTGAAAGGTGAAAGGTGAAACGTGCGCGCGCAGGCGAGCGCGGCAGCCCTGTGCCATCTCGCCCGCGTCATCACGTTTCACTGCCGCATCACTCACGTTTCACCTTTCACGTTTCACCGGCCAACCGCACTACAGCGTGCCTTCCAGAATCCGCAACACCGCATCTTCGTAACTGAGCCCAAGCGCCTTGGTGCCCATCGGGAACAGGCTGTGGCTGGTCATGCCGGGGGCGGTGTTGATTTCGTGCAGATAGGCATTGCCTGCCTCATCCATCATGAAATCCACGCGTGCCCAGCTCTTGCCACCTACTGCCCAGAAGGCTTTTTCGATCATCGGGTTGATTAAGGCGGCTTGCTCATCGCTAAGACTGGGGCAGCGGTACACCGTGTCGTCGCGGAAATACTTGGCCTGGTAGTCGTAGAACTCGGTAGCCGGCTCGACCTTGACAGCCGGAAACACGGTATAACCGCGCTCCTCATCACCCATGATCGACACTGCATACTCGCCACCGCTGAGATAGCGCTCGGCCAGCACCACGCGGCCATAACGGCGGGCTTCGGTAAACGCTGCCGGCATGTCGGCGACCGACTTCACCTTGGTCACACCGATGCTTGAGCCTTCGATATTCGGCTTTACGAACAGCGGTAGACCCAGCTTGGCCACTACTGCGTCCCAGTCGCTGTGCTCGTCCAGGACTTCAAATTCAGGAATAGGCAACCCAAGGCCGCGCCAGATCAGCTTGGTACGCAGCTTGTCCATGCAGATGGCGCTGCCCATCACGCCGCAGCCGGTGTACGGAATGCCCATGAATTCGAGCGCGCCCTGGATGGTGCCGTCTTCGCCGACCGGGCCGTGCAGGATCAGGAAGGCGCGATCAAATCCTTCTTCTTTCAGGGCCGCCAGTGGCTTCTCGGCCGGATCGAAAGCATGGGCGTCCACGCCCTTAGCCTGCAAGGCGGCCAGCACGCCCGCCCCGCTCATCAGCGACACTTCGCGCTCTGCACTGTTCCCGCCGAGGATGACGGCGACTTTGCCAAATTTCTCAGGGTGAAATGTGAAAGGTGAAACGTGAAACGTTTCGCCCTTCTCACCCTGTACTTGATTGCTTGCCATTTTTCACAATTCTTTCAATGAGCCGTTCTCGGCCAGACGTTTCACGTTTTACGTTTCACTTTTCACAAGCTTTGCAGGCACACCGCCAATCGAGCCGGCGCCCATGGTGACGATCACGTCACCGGCTTTTGCGTGTTCCACAATGGCCTGAGGCACTTCGCTCATATCCTCGACAAACAAGGGCT
>NZ_JAYRLZ010000323.1:0-4409 GCF_041904975.1 Chitinimonas sp.
CCGGCGCTACCGCGAAGCAATGGCTGACAATTTGCGGCAATCGAAGCTGGCCAAGTCTGCGGCGGATTATACGCAATTACTCCGAGGCAGCATCGCCGAACACGGCAAGGGTGCCGTGGAGCTGCTGGCCGCCTGGGGCCGGCCTTCGGCATCGGTCAGTCGCTTGGTGCGCCACTGCGAAGGCTGGGAGCATGCGCAGGCGGCCATCGATGCCGGTCGCGCCATCATCTTCGTAACGCCGCATTTGGGCAGCTTCGACATTGCCTGTCGCTATGTATCCAGCCGCCTGCCCTATCCGCTGACCGCCATGTATCGCCCGCCCAAACTGGCGCGTCTGGAGCCACTGATGCAAGCCGGGCGCATGCGCGACAACGCACGCACTGCTCCGGCAACTGCGGCTGGTGTACGTCAGTTGATGAAGGCGCTGAAAAGCGGCGAAGCCACGGCAATCCTGCCGGACCAGGCACCCGGTGGCGGCGATGGTGTATGGGCTCCGTTCTTCGGCAAGCAAGCCTATACCATGACCCTGCTACCCAGGTTGGCTCTGTCTGCGAATGCGGCGGTGCTGTTTTTCTATGCCGAGCGCCTGAGCTGGGGGCGCGGCTTTGTTGTCCGCCTCTATCCCATGCAGGGTGAATTCATCGGCAACAAAGCAGCAGATGCCTGCTTGCTCAACCAGAATGTCGAGTCGCTGATTGCACGCTGCCCGACGCAATATCTGTGGAGCTACAAGCGTTACAAACAGCCGGCCGGCGCCCCGGCACCGGAGTCAGCACCATGATCGTCCGACTCGTTGCCACCATCTTGTGGTTATGCCATTGGCTGCCGTTTCGCATCACCGCTGCTATTGGCTGTTTACTGGGGCGACTGCTGTATCAGCTGGCGCGCTCGCGCCGACGTGTGGGCGAAATCAATCTGCGCCTGTGTTTCCCGGACTTGCCTAAAGTGGAGCGCGATGCCTTGCTCAAGCAACATTTTGTGGCGATCTGCCAGATGTTTCTTGAATACGGCTACTGCTGGTTTTCGTCCAGGGAGCGACTCAAGCGCATCATGCCGATAGAAGGCCTGGAGCATCTGCACGCGCTCGATGGCAAGCCAGTGATACTGTGCATGCCACATTTCACCGGCCTTGATCTGGCCGGCCTGCGCATTTCGCTGGAAACGCCGGTGGTCAGCATCTATTCCAAACAAAAAGATGCCGGCCTGGATGGCTATGTCGAGCAGAAGCGCCTGCGCTTTGATACCGGCATCATCCTGTCTCGCCAGGCCGGCATCCGCCCTGCACTCAAGGCATTGAAACAGGGCTATCGCTTCTACTACCTGCCTGACCAGGACTTCGGGCCACGCGATTCGGTGTTTGCGCATTTTTTCGGCGTTCCCGCCGCCACCATTACCGGGCTGTCCAGGCTCGCCAAGGCATCTGGCGCCGCCATCTTGCCGTGCTACCCGCGTCGTGAAAGCAACGGCTATACGCTGGTGATCGAGCCTGCGCTCTGCGGGTATCCGAGCGACGATCAGCTGAGCGACGCGGAGCAGATGAACCGGGTGATCGAGGCTCAAGTTCTGAAGCAGCCCTCACAGTATTTCTGGCTACACAAACGATTCAAGACGCGGCCAGAAGGAGAAAGCTATCTGTACTGAGCAATAGGATATCGCATCAGCTTGCCATCCATCGGCGCATCGGCCCGACAGCCTCACGGTATGCAGGTACCGCGCTCAAGTCAGCTCAAAGCGGTAGCCAACGCCATACACCGAATGTATGGCCTCACGCTCGCCCAGTACCAGGGTCAACTTTTTCCGCAAATTCTTGATATGGCTATCGATGGCGCGATCAAAAACCTCGCCGCTGCCGGAGTAGGCCATTTCAAGCAGGCTGGCACGGGCAAAGATGCGACCCGGGGCATTGATCAGTACCGCTAGCAAGCGGTATTCCTGCGGGGTCAGATTCAGTAGCTGGCCACAACAGCGTATCCGCTGCCCATCGCGATCGTGTTCAAACAAGGGAGGCGCAGCGGCTGTTGCTTCCGGTCTTGCCCGCCTTAGCAGCGCTTGCACACGCGCAACCATTTCGCGCGGACTGAATGGTTTGCACAGATAATCATCAGCACCGACCTCAAAGCCGAGCAGCCGATCAATTTCCTCTACCCTTGCCGTGACCATGATGATGGGCAAGCTTGAAAATCGGCGGATATCGCGGCAAATACTGATGCCGTCAACACCAGGAAGCATCAAGTCCAGCAGCAGCAGGTCAGGCTCTGCCTCACGAATCGCCGAGACCACGGCATCTCCACGCTCAAGATATCGACTGGCAAAGCCAGCATGCGCCAGATACGCGAGCATCACTTCAGCAATGCGCGGCTCATCCTCAACAACCATGATGACGGGCGCGCTCATTGGCCTCCTCTCCTCGCCTCTGCCTTCGCAAGGGTCACCGTGATGCATAGACCGCCCAGCGAGGAATGGCCGGCCGCAATATGGCCACCATGCGCTTCAACAATCGACTGGCAAATCGCCAGCCCCAATCCAGAACCACCGCCGCGGCGGCTACGCGACACATCGACGCGGTAGAAACGCTCAAATAGATGAGCAAGTGCACCATCAGGAACTCCAGGGGCAGTATCTTCGATGCGGATGGCTACCTTTGCGCTATCCGCCACCGCGCTGATTCGCACCTTTCCGCCAGCATCGGTATAGCGCATGGCGTTGCCGAGTAGATTGGCAAATAGCTGGCGCATCCGCTCCGGATCGGCGAGTAGATGAACGTCGGGCGGCGGCAACAGCTCCAGCGACAATCCAATCTGCCGCAAAGGCTCGCGATATTGGGTGGCTAACTCATCAAACAGTAGGCCTAGCGGCATCGCCTCACGCCGCAGTTCAAGCATGCCGACATCGGCGCGAGCCAGTTGATAAAGATCGGCGATCAAGCGATCGAGATCCCCCACGGCGCTGTCGAGCCGCGCCAACCCGCGCGCATCCAGTGGCATTACGCCGTCGCGCATCGCATCGGTGTGGGCACGCAATATGGTGAGCGGAGTGCGAAGCTCGTGGGAGGTATCGGCCACCCATTGCCGGCGTGATAGCTCGAAGCGCTCAAGCTTGTTCGCCATGATATTGAAGTCATCGGCCAGGGCACCGAGCTCGTCTGCGCGCTGCAGATTCACGCGACTATCCAATCGGCCTGCCGCCAACTCGCGAGCGGCGACACTCAGGGCAGCAATCGGGCGCCGAAAATAGCGCGCCAGCCAAATTGCCACCACGGCGGAAACAGCAACCGCGATCAATGCGATCAACAGCAGGTTTCGGGTTTGACTATGCAAAAACTGCTGCGCCAGACCACCGCCTTCGTCGTGTACAGGCGCCAAGCCAAGATAGGCAATAATCGTCCCGTCGACCCGAACCGCGCGCTTGGGGCGCCTCGCTGACTCAGGCGCACCGAACAGCCGGCGACCCGACGCATCGTACAGGGCAAGTCTTGGCCCCAAGCCCAATCTGTCGATCCGACCGGCTGGCGGCGGCGGGGGCGGGGGCGGTACATCGGGCCCCCCGCGCGTTTCACCGCCGTCAGGTCGCGGTGGCGCGTCGTCTTCCGGCGACCCAGCCCGCATCGGCGCAAGATCGCGCGCCCCTCTGATGCGGGCCAGATTCCCGTCACGCCGAAACTGCTCGACCAAGCGGATTTCCACCTCATCGAGCCGATCGAGCTCCAACTTGGCAACATAGTCAATAAAGCCCTCGCCAAGGCTGATGCGAAACATGACAGCAAGCGCCAGCACAACGCCGCTCACCGTCAGCATGATGCTGAAAAACAAAGTGGCGGCGATCGAGCGCATCTGCATGATGCTCAATTCATCTTCGGCGGCGGGTTGCCACCCTGATCCGGACGATCAGGCATGGCAGCCAGTCGGGCCGGCAGCATGGTACACACCCCGCTGACCTTATCACCGCGCGGCGTGGTGAAACTGACTTTATCTCCAGCTTGCTTGCCCTCACAAACATCGTAGGCTTCAGGCGGCGGAACCCGCATCGACCTGCCCTTGCCTTGCGGGGGCATATCGTTGGCGTGGCAGAAGGCGGCAATGAGAATGGTCCAAATCAGGCTTGAAATGCGGCGTGTGGTAAACATAGTAAGCTCCTTGATCAAATCGGCTTATGCCGACCAGCCTATGATCAGCCATGACTATGGAGCAATTATGGTCGCTAAAGATGCTGGGCGATCACTATGCTTTGATTTTCGAGCCGCAAAAGCAAAACCCCCTAGAGGGTATCTAGGGGGTTTTAGAGGGGGAGCCTGGCGGTGACCTACTTTCACATGGGTAGTCCACACTATCATCGGCGCGGCTTCGTTTCACGGTCCTGTTCGAGATGGGAAGGCGTGGGTCCAAAGCGCTATGGCCGCCAAGCAAAACTGG
>NZ_JAYRLZ010000023.1:0-26367 GCF_041904975.1 Chitinimonas sp.
CCAAGGCTCAAACAGGCTGTCCCGGACTACCCCGCAAGCTGCTGCGGTGCTCGGCGAGGTCGACGGGAATGGGGTTCTCCGTAGCTAGTGCTGCAAGTGGTCGATGATTGTGGGCAGGGCTGCGCCCGCCTTCGCGGCTGAAGCCGCTCCTACCTGCAGTGCCAACTGCCAGATAGCAGCGCGCGACCACCGCCAACTACGCAAACCCCTCAGCGCAACCCCAGCACATCCTGCATATCGTAATACCCGGCCGGCTGGGCTTGCAGCCAGCGGGCGGCGCGCAGGGCGCCTTGGGCGAAAGTGGCGCGGCTGGATGCCTTGTGGGTGATTTCCAGACGCTCGCCCTCGCCCATGAACATCACCGTATGGTCGCCCACCACATCGCCGCCTCGCACGGTGGCAAAGCCGATGGTGGACGGGTCGCGCGCGCCGGTGACGCCTTCGCGGCCATACACCGCGCATTGGGCCAGATCGCGGCCCAAGGCGTTGGCGACTACCTCGCCCATGCGCAGGGCGGTGCCGGATGGGGCATCGACCTTATGGCGGTGGTGGGCTTCCACGATTTCGATATCGTAGCCGGTGTCGAGCACCCGTGCGGCCATATCCAGGAGCTTCAGGCTCAGATTCACGCCCACGCTGAAGTTGGGCGCGCATACCAGGCCGATGTCGCTGGCTGCGGCGTGCAGCGCCGCTTTGCCAGCGTCGTCAAAGCCGGTGGTGCCGACAATCAGGTTCACACCCAGCGCGCGGCAGGCGGCCAGATGGGCCAGCGTGCCTTCGGGGCGGGTGAAGTCGATCAACACGTCGGCATCGCGAAGCGCCTCGGCAAAATCACTGCGGATCGCCACGCCGGTGTGTACGCCGAGCGCCTGGCCGGCATCCTGGCCCAGCATGGGCGAGCCTGGGCGATCCAGCGCCACGGTGAGGCGGCAGTCGCTGGCCAGCACGGTGTCGATCAGCACCCGGCCCATGCGGCCGGACACGCCGGCAATGGCGACGCGCAGACTCATTGTGGCTGTCCTTCCTTGGCGCCGGCTTCGCGGGCGGCAGCCTTGGCGGCAGCGCGTGGATCTTCCGGTGCTTTTTCGGTGACATTGGCGCGTGCTTCCAGCGTTTCGCCGCCCATGCCGATCACCCGGTCGCCTTCAAACAGCACATGGTAGCGCTTGTCGAATTCCTGCTTGCCGCCCTTGCTGGCGAAGTAGATATAGTCCCAGCGATTGGCGTGGAACGGATCGCTCAAGAGCGGCGTGCCGAGCAAAAAACGCACTTGCGAGCGGCTCATGCCCAGCTTGAGCTTGGCGGTCTGGTCGGCGGTGATCGCATTGCCTTGCGGAATGTCGAGTTTGTAGGGAGTGAGATAGCTGCAGCCGGCCAGTCCGGTGAGCAGTGCGGCGATCAGCAGTGTACGCATGGGGGACATCGAGTCAGTCGAAAAGGGAGGTGAGACGCGGCGAGGCCGACAAAGTGCCGTATCATAGCTGCGAACGACGCATGCGCGAAACCACGTCAGGCATATCCCCATGAGCAAAGCTACTGATCTGAAAGACGCCGGCCTCAAGGCCACCGGTCCCCGCCTGAAAATCCTGTCACTGTTCGAAACCAGCACCGAGCGCCATATGACGGCGGAAGACGTCTACCGCCTGCTCTTGGACGAGCAGGAAGATGTCGGCCTCGCCACCGTGTACCGGGTACTCACCCAGTTCGAGCAGGCCGGGCTGTTGGTGCGCCACCATTTCGAATCGGGCAAGGCGGTATTTGAATTGAACCAGGGCGGTCACCACGACCATCTGGTGTGCGTAAAGTGCGGCAAGGTCGAAGAGTTTTACGACCCGGAAATCGAGCAGCGCCAGGATGCCATCGCCGCCAAGCATGATTTCCTGATCCAGGATCACGCCATGTATCTGTACGGCATCTGCCAGCCCTGCCAGCAGCGGCTGGCCGGCAAGGGCCGCCGGTAACGGGGCCGAGGTGATTCCCTGGCTGGGCCGCTCGCCGGCCTTTCCTGCGATCGAAACGGCATTGGCCGCTCCCAATGGCCTGCTGGCCGCCGGCGGCGACCTGTCGCCGGAGCGCCTGCTGAGCGCCTATCGCCAGGGCATCTTCCCCTGGTATGCGCCGGGCGAGCCAATACTGTGGTGGAGCCCGAATCCGCGCATGGTGCTGTTTCCGCAGCAGCTGCATGTGAGCCGCTCGCTGCAAAAAGTGTTGCGGCATCGCCCCTACGAAGTTCGCTTCGACTCCGCCTTTGCCGAGGTGATGGCCGGCTGCGCCAACAGTGCCCGCCCTGGCCAGAATGGCACCTGGATCAGCCCCGACATGATCGCCGCCTACTGCCGCCTGCACGCCCTGGGCTGGGCCCATTCGGCCGAGTGCTGGATGGATGGCGAGCTGGTCGGCGGCCTGTATGGCGTGGCCATAGGCCGGATGTTCTATGGCGAATCGATGTTTGCCCGCCGCCCCGATGCTTCGAAGATCGCCTTTGTGCACCTGGTGCGCTGGCTCGATGCACACGGCTTTGCCATGATCGACTGCCAGATGCATACCGACCACCTGGCGCGCTTTGGCGCCAGCGAAATCGACCGGGCGTTGTTTTTGCAGCAGCTGGCCACGCTGATCGAATACCCGTCCGCACCGATGCGATGGCACTATGCTGAAACAGCCCTACCCGCCTTGTCGAATGCGCCGAGTCCGCCATGAATCCCGACGATAGCCGACTGATCCGGCTCCAGTTCTACGCCACCGCCCCCTATCCGTGCAGCTATCTGGCCGACCGCATGGCGCGCTCGCAAGTAGCGATACCGGCCGAGCTGATCGATGGCCAGGTGTATAGCCAGCTGGTGCGCCATGGTTTCCGGCGCAGTGGCCTGTTCACCTACCGCCCCTGGTGCGACCAATGCCGCGCCTGCGTGCCGGTGCGGCTGCGGGTGAATGAATTCAGCCCCGATCGCACCCAGCGCCGGGTGTTCCGGCAACATGGCACCCTCGATGTGCAAATTCGTCCGCTGGCGTTTGATGAAGCCCATTACGCCCTCTACCACCGCTACCAGCAAAGCCGCCACAGCGGCGGCGGCATGGATGAGGACGATCGCGAGCAGTACGAAAACTTCATCCTGAAAAGCCCGGTAGAGAGCTTTCTCGCCGAATTTCGCAGTGAAGGCGAATTAAAGATGGTGAGCCTGATCGACCGGCTCAGCGACGGCCTCAGCTCGGTGTATACCTTCTTCGAGCCGGACGATGCGCGGGCCAGCTATGGCACCTTCAATATCCTGTGGCAGGTGGAACTGGCGCGGCAGCAGAGCCTGCCCTATGTCTACCTCGGCTACTGGATCGCCGAGTGCCGCAAGATGGCCTACAAGACGCGGTTCCGCCCGATTGAAGGCCTGCAGCATGGCAGCTGGCAATTGCTGGCCGGCGGCTAGAACCCTTGCCCATGCGCTGGCGCCGGGCTGATCTGCGTCTGCTGCATCTGTCCCTGGCCGATGCCGCCTCGGGCACGCCGCGCCAGTGGTGGCACCTGGAACTGGCAGCCGAGCATAAAAGCAGCGGCGCCGCCTCGCTGAGCGGCCGACTCCTTGCGCTGCTGCTGAATCGTGCCGGACTCGACCTCTGCTTGCCCCTGCTGCAAATGCTCGCCCTGCCCGGCCTGCAGCCTTACCAGCTGGCCCAGCCAGCCAGCGCCTATGCCGCGCCCTGGTCGGCTATCCGCGCTGCACGCCTGAGCCTTGCCGGCTTGGGCTTGCTGATCGGCCTGGGCAGCCTCAATGCCAGTCGACAGCTGCTGCTGCTCGTCATCGCCATCCTCGGCGCCATGCTGGCCGGTGCGCTGGCCTGGCGCGCGGCGCGGCGCGACTGCCTGCGCGTTCGCGCCGCACAAAACGACATCGCGCTAGCGCTGACCCCGGCGGAAAGCGCACTGGGCCTGCCGGCCATGCTGCTGGCCGCCGGCCATGGCTATGCCGAAGCCGAGGCAATCGCGGCAAGCTGGCGGCAAGCACCGGATCAGGCCGACCGCACCGTGCTGGCACAGCTTGGCCTACTGGCCCCGGCCGGCGCGCTGCGCAGCGGCTGTTGGCGGGGCCTGTGCTGGCTGGGCGCCACCTTGCTGATCGCCTGGCCGTGCTGGCTGACCGAGCGACCCTGGCAGCTGCTGCCGGCCTGCGCCGGCGCCAGCTTGCTGCACTATCTGCATGCCCGCTTTGAATCACGCTGGCCGAGCGCCTTGCTGCGCACCCTGAGTCTCGGCGCAGCGGCGCTGGCGCTGGGGTTCACGCTCAGCCGTCTGCTGTGGCCCTATCGTGCCCCGGCCCCCGTTGCCACGGTGCCGGCGGTGGCGCGCCCGACCGCTCCAGCCGCCAGTGTGCGCGTAGTGCCGTAAGCATTTGCGTGGCCAGGGCCGAAAACCCGCAGCAGCCGTGGCGAACTTCGGCGCGAAAGCTTGGTCTGTGGCCGGGCTGCTATGTCCGCCCCAGCTTGCCTGCGACCGAGCCGAGGCGGGTTTGCTTGCCGGGCATAAGCCCGTATCCTTGCCGCTTTGTCGCACGCGCTTTCGCCACATGCCCAACACCATCCGAAACCTGATCCTGATTGCGCTCGGCGCCAATGTGCTGGCAGCCGAGGCGATTTCCCTGCCCCAGCCTGTACCCAGCCCCAGCGCACCGATTGCAGTGCGGCCTGCCCTGCCGATCGAGCGCATCGTCCAGCACTGGCGCCATGATGTCACCGCCCCGCGCCTTGCCGCCCTGCCGCAGCGCGGACGTGCACTGAACGATGCCGCCATTGCCCTGTGTGAAAAAACCACCCAGGAGCGGCTGGATACCGCGCGCTTGCGCTGGATCGACGCCTTCCTGGCCTGGCGCGCCGCCGACGTGCTGCCGCTGGACCCGGCCTTGCAGCAACAGGCCGACCCCGGCCCGGTCGAATCACCCAAGCTGGAAACCGCCATCCGCACCAGCGAAGACCAGTGGGACCCGATGAATCCCCCGTCAACCGCCGGCCTGCGCGCCATCGAATTCCTGTACTGGGGCAATGACCAACCCAAGGCGCAGCAAGGTCGCCTGGTGTTCCGCCGCCGCTGCAGCTACAGCGCCCTGTTGGCCGGTAAACTGGCTCGCGAGCTGGACAATGCCGGCGCCCGCCCACCGGCCAGCGCCAGCGAGTACCTGCAGCGCTTTTCGGCCGGCATCGGCCAGATCATGCAGAGCCGACTGCCCGGCACCGGCAAGGACGGCAAGGTGTCAGGTGAATACGATGCCTGGCGCAGCAAACAAACCAAGGCGGCCATGCAGGCTGGTCTGGCCACGCTGGAAAGCGCTTTTGCCGAGCCGGCCAAAAACGGCATCAGCCTGATCGACGCCCTGAACGAAGCCGGACAGAAGCCCTTGGCCGAGCAGCTGGCACAAGCCCTCAACGCTGCCCGCCGCGAGGTGGATGCCCTGCCAAGCGATAGCAACACCCTGCCACGCGACGGCGCCCGCCTGACCGGATTGAACGGTGCGCTGAGCCAGTTGCAAAAGCTGATCGACGGCCCCTTGAGTGAGGCCCTTGCCAGACGCTGAGGCAGCCAGGCCGGCATTCGCCATGACGGCAAACCACAGCACCGGCTGACATCGAATGACAACAAGCAGATGGCATAGCACACGCCATCCGCTTGTTGCCGGACCTCAGCCAGGAACCCATCTGCGCAGGCAGCTGCCCTTACTTCACCGGATTGATCTCCACCAGCGTCACCCCCTGTGCACCATTGGCACCGCGCGCTACCACCGAGTACACGCCAGGGTTGAAGGTGCGGATGATGGCCGACTCGGTCGGGCTGCCCGGCGCAAAGCCACTGGCCTGGATGTCGGCAATATTGGCCGATTTGCCGTACTGCTCGTTGCTTTCCAGCAGTTTGCCGTTCAGCTGGTCGTATAGATCGATGGTCGGTGCCGGCAAGGCGCCGCTGACACCCAGCGCAGCCAGCGATGGCCCCTTGGCGGTGATGATCATGCGCTTGGGCCCGTCCACCACGGTAAAGCCGGCAATGGCCACGCTATCGCCACTTGCCGTCACACTGCGGAACGACAGATTGGCCAGTGCGCCGGTTTCCGCCGGGTTGACCACCGCATTCACCCCGAGCAGGGCATTGCCGGTGCTGCCATTGAGGCCATCGAGCACCACGCTGTAGGCGCCGCTGGCCAAGGTCAACAGCAGGGCATCTTCGCGCGGATCAAGCGGCAGACCTTCCACCGTACCGGGCTTGGGGCTGTCCGGCCCATTGCCGATGCCTTGATTGGCAGCAATCTGCTCGCCACGGCTATTGAACAGGCGGATACGCGGATTGCTCAGAGTATTGCTCACTCCGTAGCTGGCCAGCGACGGCCCGCGCGCATCGATCAGCACCGTTTTGCTGCCGCCTGCAATGGTAAAGCCGGCAATCAGCACATTGTCGCCAGTCAGCACATTAGCACGGGCGCCAATGCCGGCCAGATGCGCATTGCTGGCGGGTGTCGCCGCATCGAGCCGGAATACGCCGTAGCCGCTACCGGCCAATACCTTGCCATTGGCATCGCCGGCCAGTGCCGTGATTTCCGCAATACCTTGCTGGCCATCATCGGTCGTGTAGCGCGGCAGGCCATCATTGGCCGGCTGCCAGCTGGCGCCTTGATTACTGCTGACATAGATGCCGCCGCCTGCGGGTGCCGCATACAGCTTGCCGTCGCCCGCACTGGCAAGGCTGAAACCGCTACTGCGCCGATCCAGCCCTGCATCTGCCGCAAGCCAGTTGCCGTTCTGCAACCTGAAAACGCCAGCTGGCGCAACGCCGCCCAGCGTACTTGCCGCGCCAAACACGGTACCTGCCGCATCGATAGTCAATTGGCGGATCGCCATACCGGCCGGTATGCCCTGATTCACCGACACCCAGCTGTTGCCGGCATCCACGCTGCGATACACCGCGCCTTGCTGGAAAAGGGGATCAAGTGCCGCGGCGTACACCGCGCCCTTGCCATCGCTTGCCAGTGAACTCACGCGACTGAAGGCACCCAGGCCATTGCCGCTCGCCTGCCAGCTCGCACCGCCATCGACACTTTTGTACAGGCCCGTGCCACCACAACCGCGAGTGCCCAGATACACCGTACCGCTCGCGTCACCCGCAATCGCCTCCACCGCGCAGTTCTCGCCATACTGCGCCAGCGGCAAGCCATTGCCCGACAAGGTCCAGCTGTTGCCGCCATCGCCGCTTCGCAACACACCACGACCCTTGGTTCCCACCAGGATGTTTCCACGCCCATCGCGGCCAAGTACGGTAAACGCAGGCTGCTGACCGTCGATCAACCCTGGCATCGCGCTGCTTGCGCTCTGGCTCGTTTCCCACAAGCTGCCGCCATCCTTGCTGATCAATAGAGCGTGCTTTTGACCCAAGGCATAGGCCTTGCCCGACTCAGCGAACAATAAGCTGGTGTACTCAGGTTCGGCGACCGCCAGGCTCAGCCCCTCGTTGCTGCGCTGCCAGCCACTGGCCGTAGCCCGGAACACACCGTTGATGCTGTACGCCAGAACCTGACCATCGGCAGCGCGCACCATGCTTTCGATAGCCTGCCCGGCCGGGTCTGCCACGCCGAGGAACGGCGCCCAATGATCACCGCCATCCAGGCTGCGATACACGCTGCCATTGCCCATGCCGGCATACAGGGCAGTGCCATCGGCGACTAGCAGTGAATAGACATCGGCATCTGGCAGACCGCCGGCCGTGGCCACCCAGGCGGCGGAGGCAGCGGAGCGCTTGAATACGCGCTTGCCCATGGCCAGGTAGAGCGAGCCACTACCATCGCGCGTCATGGCGGCCGGGCTGCCTTCGCCCTCTGGAAGGCCTTGGCCGGATGCCTGCCATTTGCCGTCGCTGCCATAGCGACTCACGCTGACAGGTCCTGGTGCACCGCTATAGACCTCGCCGTCGATCGCGAACACCGGAATCTCGTATCGTGCAAGGGATGGATAGCCTTCCTGGCTCACCACCCATGTTTCGCCCTTGCGCTGGTACAGGGTGCAACTGCCGAAGCGCGAGTTGGTCTGGCAAACCGACAGGAACACGCTGCCATCAGCCGCAACGACCAGTCGCCGCCCTATGGTGCCGAAGTAAGCGCCGGATTGGGAGCCAAGCGGCAGGCCTTGGTCGATGCGCGACCAGCTGTCACCACCATCCTGGCTGCGATAGACCGCCAGCTTCGCCGTCAGATACAGCTCGCCGTTTGCGGTGGCCACAATGGCTTGCAGATCCCCGGCCAGACCGCTGCCGATACCTGACGGGCTGGCCGTCCAATGCTGGCCGTCCCGGCTTTTGAACAGGCGTCCTGCACCGCTGCTTAGCGCAAAGTAGCGGCCATTCTTGTCGACGGTCAGCGATCTGAACTCGTGAACCTGATAGGCCCTGTCGGTATCGCTCCCCGAGCCGATGCGCCAGTCGGCCGCGTGCGCCGGCTGAACCGCGCCGTGCAGACATAGCGCCGCCAGCACATTCAAAGCAAGGCGTTGCCGCGCAGGCAAGCTGTTGATCAAATATTGTTTTAACGACATGAAACAACTCCTCCAGAATTGGATTTCACACTCTTGGAGACGTGCAAAAAATTGCCGGCGCTGTATTCGCGGCCACTAAGTGATAGCGAGCCCGTGCCGATCCCGACCCGATCAAGCCGGCAGAGTCGAAATCACGGAAGGGGATTCCGCACAGCACTCGCAGGGCTGCAATTTGACTACAGGCGCGTGCAACTGGCTATGAAGCAGTTCACACCCAGGGAAGCTCAGAACGCATTGCGTGTGCAACTTGAGTGGCAGGCCACGGAAAACCCGGGACCAAGCCGGGAGCGGGCAAGCTTTTGATTCGGTGTGGATCTATCCCTCCGCCACCGACGGGGACCGCGCTTTTTGCGTGTAAGTGGATTCGTTCAGAGCTTCCCTGGCGCAATGCAATCAGTGACATCGACCTGCCGCCCTGGCAGGGCACGACACTCGATGCGTCGCGTTTCCCGGCCCCGGCTGGCTTGGGCACGCGATGCAGGGTCGAACCCTGCTGTAACGCGCCATCCATGATCAGCCCGCCATCATCGGTTCAATCTCCTGCACGCGCCAAGCTGGGGTAGTTCATGGCGAGCTTCTGTCTGCATTCGCAATTGGCGGCGGTCGCCATGGCTTGGGATGGAGCAATACGGCACAGCCATTTGTCCGGCAGATGCCCGCAATGGCCGATTGATACCGGCAGCATGAGCGGCTTTGTTACAATGCCAGCCCGCAGGAAAACGCTGAACCATTCCACCAGCCCGCCACCTGGCGGGCTTTGCAATTTCGGGCGTTTGCGGCTCTGCCCGCGCCCAACCCAAACGGCCGCCGCATCATGACCCAGTCTTTCAGCCAGTTCGATCAAACCCTTGCCAGCTGCCTGCTGCGCGACCGCCATGGCTTGCGGCAAAAGCTGCGCGCCTTGCGCGAGCGGCAAAAGCAGCAGCAGCCGAGTGAGCGGCAAGCGACCGAGCTGGCGCAGGCGATCAGCCAGTCGCAGGCGCGCTATGCGGCGCGGCTGGCCAAATTACCCAAGCCGCAGTACGACGACAATCTGCCGGTCAACCAGCGCCGCGACGAGGTCAAGCAGGCCATTGCCAATAACCAGGTGGTGATCCTGTGCGGCGAAACCGGCTCGGGCAAAACCACCCAGTTGCCGAAAATCTGCCTGGAGCTGGGGCGCGGCGTGGCCGGACTGATCGGCCACACCCAGCCACGCCGGCTGGCAGCACGCACGGTGGCAACGCGGATTGCCCAGGAATTGAAAACCGAGCTCGGTGACACCGTCGGCTTCAAGGTGCGCTTTACCGACAAGTCGTCCGAATTAAGCCTGGTCAAGCTGATGACCGACGGCATCTTGCTGGCGGAAACCCAGACCGACCGCTTTCTGAACCAGTACGACACCATCATCGTCGACGAGGCGCACGAGCGCTCGCTGAATATCGATTTCCTGCTCGGTTTTCTGCGCCAGCTGCTACCCAAGCGGCCCGATCTGAAGGTGATCGTTACCTCGGCCACCATCGACGCCGAGCGTTTCAGCAAGCATTTCGACGGTGCGCCGGTGATCGAAGTCAGCGGCCGCACCTTCCCGGTGGAAGTGCGCTACCGCGAGCTGAAAGCTCAAGGCAACCCCTCACCCCTGCCCTCTCCCAAAAAGGGCGAGGGGGAATTTACGGCGCGTTCCACGCGCCAGGCCTTTGCCACTGACGATGCCGATCTGGAAATGGAAGAGGCGGTAGTCGATGTGGTGCAGGACCTGTGGCGCCAGGATGGCTTGGGCGATGTGCTGGTATTTCTGCCCGGTGAGCGCGAGATCCGCGAAACCGCCGAGCAGCTGCGCCGTGCCAAGCTGATGGGTGCCGAGATCGTGCCGCTGTTCGCCCGGCTATCGGTGGAAGACCAGCAGAAAGTGTTCCGCCCCAGCAATGGCCGGCGCATCGTGCTGTCGACCAATGTGGCGGAAACCTCGCTGACCGTGCCGGGCATTCGCTATGTGATCGACTCCGGCCTCGCCCGCGTCAACCGCTATTCGCCACGGGCCAAGGTCGAGCAATTGCAGATCGAGAAGATCTCGCAGGCATCGGCGAAAAGGACTTCAACGCCCGCGCGCCGTTTACCGACCCGGAAATCCTGCGCTCTTCGCTGGCGGCGGTAATCCTGCGCATGCAGGCGCTCAAGCTGGGCCGCGTCGAGGACTTCCCCTTTCTGGAAGCCCCATCGGGCCGGCTGATTGCCGATGGCTATGCGCTATTGCATGAACTGGGCGCGGTAAATGAGCAAGGCCAGCTGACGCGGCTGGGCACTGAATTGGCACGCCTGCCGATCGACCCGAAGATCGGCCGCATGCTGCTGGCCGGTCGCGACGAAGGGTGCCTCGATGAGATGCTGATCATCGCCTCGGCGCTGAGCATCCAGGACCCGCGCGAGCGGCCGTTCGAAGCGCGCGAGGCGGCCGACCGGGCGCAAGCACGCTTCGCCGACGAAAAATCCGACTTCCTGTCCCTGCTCAATATCTGGCAGTTCTTTGATGAGGAACTGCGCCACAAAAAGAGCAACCGCCTGCTGGTACAAGCCTGCCATGACCATTTCCTCAGCTATCTGCGCCTGCGCGAATGGCGTGAATTGCATGGACAGCTGAAAGACATCGTCATCGATATGGGCTGGATGCGCGATGAGAAGCACGCCGCCGAAGCTAGCGCCCTCCCCTCGAAGAGCGAGGGGCAGAACCCAGTGCTGCCCAAGAAGGCCGAAAAAGCCCGCCTGGCCGCCGAGGCCGCTCGCTATGAATCGCTGCACAAGGCGCTGTGCGCCGGGCTATTGGGCAGCATCGGCTTCAAGCAGCCGGAGGACGATGAATACCTGGGCGCGCGCGGCATCAAGTTCAGCATCTTCCCCGGCTCCGGCCTGAAAAAGAGCCGGCCGAAGTGGGTAGTGGCGAGCGAGCTGGTGGAAACCACCAAGCTGTATGCGCGCTGCGTGGCCGCCATCCAGCCGGAATGGCTGGAGAAAATGGCCGGCCATCTGGTCAATCGCGACTACTTCGAGCCGCACTGGGACGAAGGTCCGGCCCAGGTCAATGCCAGCGAGCGGGTCACCCTGTATGGCCTGCCGCTGATCGCCAAGCGCCGTGTGCATTTTGGCGCCATCGACCCGATCAAGGCGCGCGAGATCATGCTGCGCGAAGGGTTGGCCGGCCGCCGCTTCAATACCCGCGCCGCCTTCTGGCAGCACAATGAAAAGCTGATCAGCGAGGTGGAAGAGCTGGAGCACAAGGCACGCCGCCAGGATGTGCTGGTCGACGAGGAAGTGCTGTTCAGCTTTTACGACCAGCGCGTGCCGCAGGAAGTGATGAATGGCCAGGGCTTCGATGCCTGGCGCAAGGAGGCAGAAAAAACCGAGCCGCAGCTGCTATTCCTCAGCCGCGACGACTTGATGCGCCATGCCGGCGAATCGATCACCGAGCAGCAGTTCCCGCCCACCCTGCTGCTCGACGGCATCGCCCTGCCGCTGGCCTACCGCTTCGAGCCGGGTCACCCGCTCGATGGCGTCACCGTGCAATTGCCGCTGCATCTATTGAACAAGGTCAACGGCGCCGCCTTCGATTGGCTGGTACCGGGCCTGATCCGCGAAAAAATCACCCTGCTGGTGAAATCGCTGCCCAAGAGCATTCGCCGGCAGTGCGTGCCGGTGCCGGAATTCGTCACCCGCATGATGCTGGAGCTGGACAAGGCCGACCGCAAGGCGGCGCTATTGCCGCAGCTGGCCCATGCGGTGGGCCGTGGCATCGGCAGCGGCGTATCGGTGGATGAATTCGATGGCAGCGAGCTGCCGGCGCATTTGCGCATGAATGTGCGGGTGGTGGACGATGCCGGCCAGGAGCTGGCCTCGGATCGCGACCTGGTAGCGCTGCGTGCCAAGCTTGGCGAAGCGGCACAGATGACCTTCCGCGAGGTGGCGGCCGCGCCGGCCCGTCCGGCAAATGCCCCATCAGGCAAGGACGGCCAAGGCAAGTCGAAGAGCCCCGCCTCTGCCGCGCCCGCAAAAGCGGAAGTACGCGCATCCGGCCCGGCCATCGAGAAGGACGGCATCACGAGCTGGGATTTTGGCGACCTTCCGGCCAAGCTCAATTTCGACCGTGGCGGCGCCATGCTCACCGGCTACCCGGCTCTGGTGCCGCACGAAGGCGCCTGCGCCATCCGCCTGTTTGACGTGGAGAGCATGGCCGAGGTCGAGCACCGGCAGGGTGTGGTGCGGCTGATGCAGATCGAATTGAAAGAACAAGTCAAGCAGCTGCCCAAATGCTTTTCCGGCTTTACCCAGCTGGCGCTGCAAATGCGCAATGTGGCCGACTCGGACAGCCTGATGGACGATCTGGTCGCCGCGGTGTGCGACCGCGCCTTTATCGGCGACGACCCGCTGCCGCGCAGCAAAAAGGATTTCGACAACCAGAAGCAACGCGCCAAAACCCGCCTGCCGGCGGTACGCGACGCCGCCTACCGCGTTCTGCAGGAGGTGGCTGCCGAGCAGCATGCGCTGCAGACTTTGCTGGCTAAGCCTATCCGCCTGCAGGCGGAGCTGAAGCAACAACTGGCCCGCACCGTCTACAAGGGCTTTCTGGCCGCTACGCCGTGGGAGCAGCTGGCCCATTTGCCGCGCTATTTGAAGGCGATCAAGTTGCGGCTGGAAAAATACAATGGCAACCCCAGTCGCGATGCACAGCGCGCAGCCGAGGTGGCCATGCTGTGGACGCGCTGGGAATCCGAGCAGGAAAAATGGCGCAAACAGGGCCGCGACCCGGCCCCATTGGCGCCATTTCGCTGGCTGATCGAGGAATTACGCGTGGGCCTGTTCGCCCAGGAACTACGCACGCCCTTCCCGGTATCGGTAAAGCGGCTGGACAAGAGCTGGGCGGAATTGGTGCGGCAGTAGCTGTTGCCGGTGGAGCGGCCCGGAAACTGACATTCTCCAGTTCACGTTAAGCGCCTGAAGACTGGATTGGACCAGCGCTTCCCTAGCGGGCATTGCGCACCCGGCTCAGATGCACAGCGCTGATGCCCAGATAGGAGGCAATGATCTCCTGTGACAGCTGTCCGGCCATGCTGCCGAATTGCTCGCGAAACCAAGCGTAGCGCGCGGCAGCATCCAACATCAGCAGGGTGTACTCGCGCTCGGATTTTTGCTGGTAGAGCGATTCGATCAACGACAGGGTAAAGGCGGTCCACACTGGCTCGCGCAGCGCCAGATCGCGCAGCTTGCTATAGGGCATGCACAGCAGAACGCCGTCGCTCAAGCCCTCGATCTGGGTGCGCGATGGCCCATCCCGCACCAAGTCTTCCAGCGAACCGAAAACGCTGCCCGGCCGGGCCAGCCATTTGGCTTTGCGGCTGCCATCGGGCAAAAGGTAGAACTCGCCCATCAGACCGGAAACCACCAGCGCCGCCAGCCGCGCCGGGTTGCCAGCGGCCAGGAAAATATCGCCCTTGCTGAATTTGTGCTCGCTTACCGCGCTTGCCAGCACGGCAAGCTGTGCCTCGGACACCTCGCCGTGGCGGGCCAGCAAGTCACGTAATACCTGGATGGCGGCAGGGGAAAGATTCACGGGCGCTGGCGTCCGGTGCTGATCGGGATTGCAGCTTAACAAATGTTAACGACGGCGGTGCGGGCGCCCTCTAAGGTGCGCGTCAGTCACCACAACCCCAAGATGCCACGTCGATGAGTCTGCCTGTGTCCCCTACTTCAAGCCCTTTCGCTAGTCGCTCAGCTTGGCGAGCACACGATGTTGCCGATACCGGGCTATGGCAATGGGTTCTTGATAGCCGCGAGCAGGCGGCGATCATTGCGCTGGGCAACTGGCTTGCCGCCCAAGGCACCAGCGACGCCTGCGTCGCGCCCCTGGTCGCAGCCTATCCCGATGCTTTGCGTGAGTTGGCGCCACGTATGGCCACCATTCGCCAAGCCTTGCAGCACGGCCTGGGCTTTACCTTGATGCGCGGCTTTCCTGTTCAGCACCTGTCGGCATCCGCCGCGCGTCTGGCCTACCTGGCGCTAGGCAGCTTGCTGGGCGAGGCCATGCCGCAGAACCGCCAGGGTGAATTGCTGCACGATGTGCGCGACATCGGCGCGGATCGGCACGACCCGAACGTGCGACTGTCGCGCACCAATGCCGAGCAGGACTTTCACACCGATGCAGCCGACATCATCGGCCTGCTGTGCCTGAATAAATCGCGCTCGGGTGGCGAAAGCCGCATCGTCAGCTCTGTGGCGGTGTATCAGGAGATCGCCGCTAGCCGGCCGGATCTGGCCCCCCTATTGTTCGAGCCTTGGTATTTCCATTTGAAGGGTGAGCAAGCGCCGGGTGCGCTGCCTTACTTCAGGCTGCCGATCGCCCGTATGGTCGATGGCCAGCTATCCACTTTTTTCATAGGCTGGTACTTGCGCGATGCCGAATTGCTGGAAGGCGTACCAGCGCTCAGCGACGCCCAGCGTGAGCTGCTGAGCCTTTACGAAGCGGTGGCCAACCGGGCGGATCTAGGCCTGCAAATGCAGTTCGAGCCCGGCGATGTGCAATGGCTGAAGAACTCGGTGATCTTGCACAAGCGCAGCGAATACCAGGATTGGCCAGAACCGGAACGCAAACGCCACCTGCTGCGCCAGTGGTTGGCGGCCGACGACTTTACCGACGGTATCGTGGCGCTGCGGCGCGGACATGAAGCTGCCGCTGCAGCCGTGAACAAGGGGACTAGCAACCATGCTTGATACGGTGGTGGTGGGGGCGGGCCAGGCCGGTCTGGCCATGGCCTACCAGCTCAAGCAGGCCGGCATGAGCTACCAGATATTGGAGGCGGCCGATCAGGTGGGCGGCTCCTGGCCCGCGTACTACGACAGTCTTACCCTGTTCTCGCCGGCTCGCTACAGCAGCCTGCCTGGCTTGGCCTTTCCGGGCGAGGCGAATGCCTATCCCAAGCGCGATGAGGTAGTCCGTTATCTGCAAGACTATGCGCGCCATTTCGCACTACCGGTGCGAACCGGCCAACGGGTGCTACATGTCAGCCGAACCGGAACGGATTTCGAGCTACGCATTGCTGACGGCACCCGGCTGCAGGCACGCAGCGTGGTAGCAGCCAGTGGCGCCTTCGCCTATCCCTATATCCCCAAGCTAGCCGGGCTGGAACGGTTTCGCGGGCGCGTCTTGCACAGCCGGAACTACCGCAGGCCTGAAGACTTTGCGGGTCAACGTGTCATCGTGATCGGTTCGGCCAATTCGGCGGTGCAGATTGCCGATGAGTTGCGCGCAGGCAGCCGGGTCAGCCTGGCCAGCCGCCGGCCGGTGCGCTTTCTGCCGCAGCGCCTGCTGGGACGCGACATCCACTTCTGGTTAACCTTAACCGGGCTGGATCGGACCCGCTGGCTGGATGATCAGAGCACGCCGGTGCTGGACGATGGCCACTATCGCCGCCTGCTGAAAACCGGCGAACTGGTACGGCGCCCGATGTTTTCATCCCTAACCGCCGATGGTGTGGTGTGGGCGGATGGCGAGGCTGAGCCGGTTGACACCCTGCTGTTTGCCACCGGCTTTCGCCCACATGTGCCGTTTCTGGCGGGCCTGAACGTTTTTGACGCGGATGGGCAGCTGCGCCAGAAGAACGGCAGCGCCACCGCTGAGGCAGGCTTGTATTTCGTCGGCTACCCGCGCCAGCGTAACTTCGCCTCGGCAACCCTGCGCGGTGTGGGTCCGGATGCAGCGCAGGTGCTGCGCTCCCTGCGAACCTGTCTGCAAGGCAAGTCCTGACGGTTTTCACGCGAGCGCTACCCGATGCGCGATAGCTCAGCCAGCGGCGCCATGCGTCGGTTTCAGCTCTGCCACCAATTGCTGTAACAGTGTGCTCAATGCCGCATTCATGCCGACAAAGCGGCAGCCGGCGCGGCAGGCTTTGCGACCGTCGGGCAGCTCTACCGGATCGGCATACAGCACTTCGATATCGAGGCCGCTGACCGTGCCGCCGGCGTGGGCAATGCGGCAGCCTTTCAGCAAGGTGCCGGGGGAGAGGCGGATTTCATCGCCATAGATCAGTGCGCCAAGGCCCGATACGCTCAGATCGACCACCACCGCATCGAAGGACAGCACGCCATCTTCATCGGCCACGCATTGCAGCGGCCGCTCCGGCAAGGGCTTCAAGCGCTGCTGGCCACGCCGCTGGCGCAGCACCAGGTATTCCGGATAGCGGCTGCGCAGCTGACCGTCTTGCATTGAAAGCTTTGCCAGCGGTATTTCCAGCTGGCCGCGCTCGATGCGGCTGTGCAGCACCAGGGTATCGCTGGCCAGCGCCGCCTGGTTGGCGGCCGGGTTGTCGCACACGCTCAGGGCGATTTCACCGCGCTCGGCGCTATGTGTGAGCAAATGCGTGGCAAACAGCAGGGTGCGGCCATGCAGATGGCTGACCAGCGGGCAATGCTCGCGGGCGATCTCGTCGAGCACCGCGCTGATGATGGCGGCATCGCGCAGAACCACGCCGTTGGGCTGGCTGCTGCCGGACTTCTTGTCTACCGGGGTGGCTTGTACGGACATGAATCGAATCTCGAAGGGTGAAATGCAGCGACACGCCAAGCCATGTTAACCCGAGTCAGCGACTTCCTACCAATGAGCCGGCAGCACTGGTCTTGCCTTGCGGTAATGCTGCCAATTTCAGCCACGCCGGCTTCGCCGACAATGGCGGCCTTTGTGCCTTTTTGACGCCTGCCATGCTGCTATCCGCTCGCCTCTGCCGCTTTATCTTGCCCGCCGGCCTAGCCCTGCTGCTCGGTGCCTGCCAACCGGCTTCACACGCACCGGCTACCGTCACCACGCCAATGCCAACAGCGGCAGCGCCGAGCCGGGTAGATGACTTTCGCCAGCTGCGCGATGCGCTGTATCACCAGCGCCGCGCCGAAGTAAAAACGCGCTTTGGCCTGCCGCTGGCCATGATGGACGGCAATCAACTCGCCGCCTTTTGCCATGGCGACGCCAAAGGCGCCGCGCCGGCAACGTTCGACGCAGCGCAGTTCGATCGCTGCTACGGCAGGCTGTTTCCGCCGCCCTTCATCCAGCTCTTGCTCAAGGTGAAAAGCGATGTGCTGTTCAACAAGGGCTATTTCGACCAGGCGCCCCTGCTGGTTGGCGAAGGCAAGGCCAGCCTGATTGCAACGCTTGAGGGCGACCATCTGACGCTGATGTACAACACCCAAAGCGAGAGCAAGCTGTCGGAAACCGAAACCAGCATGATGCACCACTGGCAATTCGAACAAGGCCAGCTACGCTACCTAGGTTTACAGCTGGCCGACTGAAGCATTTGAGTACCCGCTACAGAGCGCGCCGCCGCTTTGACAAATACACCGAATATATTAAATATGACAAGGTAGACGCACAATCTGGTCTACCCCCCCGCCCAGTCGGTACGCCGGAGCAAGCCATGAATACCCATCTGAAGCCCTTGCTGATCGGTTTTGCCAGCTTTATCGTCGTGCTGATCGCCGCCCTGAGCCTCGCCTCCTACATCTTGCTGGGACGGGCCAACGATATTCTGGATGGCCAGCTCAATCGCGCCATTCTGGTGTCGGATGCGATGGCCGCTGCCAACTTCCACATAGCGCAGATCCAGCAATTCGTTACCGATTCGGCAGCTACCGGCGAAAAGGACGGCATGGAAGACGCCGGCAAGGAACTGGCGCAGGCCAATGCGGCACTGGCACAGATCAGCCAGCTCGAACCCCGCTACGCGGCCGCCGCCAGCGCGCTGCAGGGGCAGGCGCAAACCCTGCTGAGCACCGGCGCCAAGATGGTCGAGCAATATGCCCAAGGGCGCGAAGCCGGCAACCAGATCATGAAGTCGCCCGGTGGCTTCGATGCGCAGACCGATGCGATGCACGACCATCTCGAGCAGCTGAGCAAGCAAGTGGCGCAGGCACGCAGCGCGGCGCAGGCCGGACTCGATCATGAGCTGGAGCAGAATTTGCGCGTCGTGCTGGGCATGGGCAGCCTGATTGCACTGGCCTCGATTGCCGGCTCGGTGCTGCTGTATCGCCGGGTATTCCGCATTCTGGGCGGCGAGCCTGCCATTGCCGCCAGGCTGTCGGAACACCTGGCCGAGGGCAATCTGGGTCATGCCATCCATATTGCTGACCATGCCCGCGCCAGCCTGCTCGGCCGCCTGGCCGCCATGCGCCAGCGCTGGCTGACCATTGCCGGGCAGTTGCACCAGCATGCCGGCTCGGTCAGCCACGCCACCGCCCAGGTGCTGGACAGTGCCGACGAGCTGGCCCGGGCGAGCGAGCGGCAAAGCAGCGCCACCTCGGCCATTGCCGCCAATCTCGAGCAGATGTCGGCCAATATTCATGAAATTTCCGATCAGGCCACCCAAGCCAACCAGCAGGTGGAATCCACCGGCAAGGCGGCTGCCAGTAGCGCCGCGCTGATCGCCCAAGTGGCGCAGGAAATCCAGCAGGTTGCCAGCAGCGTTGGTGATTCGGCGCGTCAGGTGGGCCTGCTCGATGCGCGTGCCAAGGATATCGAGCAGATCGTCACCGTAATCCGCGAGATTGCCGACCAGACCAATTTGCTGGCGCTCAATGCCGCCATCGAGGCGGCGCGCGCCGGCGAGACCGGTCGCGGCTTTGCGGTGGTAGCCGATGAAGTACGCAAGCTGGCCGAACGCACTACCAGCTCGACCGCCTCGATTGCCGGCGTGATTGGCCAGGTACATGCTGCCACCCGCGAGATCGTGACCACCATCGATCAGAGCGTGGCACGGGTGGATGCCAGCGTGGCGCTGACCGCCCAGGCAGCCGGCGCAATGACGGAAATCCGCGATATTGCCGCCTTGGCAAGCAGCCAGGTTCATGCGATCAACGATGCACTGGGCGAGCAGCGCGCCAATACCGAAGACATCGTGAAGCGGGTGGAGCAGATCGCCAGCCTGGCCGATGAAAACGCCAGCCTTGCTACCGCCTTGTCGCAAGCCAGCCATCAGCTCAGCGATGTCGCCGATGGCGTACGCACAGAAGTAGCCTTCTTCAAGCTGGCCCATGCCTAGTTTGCGGCGTGGCTAGAGTCGATCAAATACAAACACCTTGAACCACAGAGAGCACAGAGATCACAGAGGTGGCACAGAGGCAAAACCGAGGCATGAAGGCCGCTGGCTGTCGGGTGGTGCCTGACGACTTGGTAACTGCAACAGTCTGCAAGCGCGCCAAGGCGGCTCAAGCCAACTCGACACCCGCACTCGATCGCATCATCGGTACCTACCCCGTCTTGGTTTTCTCTGTACCACCTCTGTGATCTCTGTGCCCTCTGTGGTTCAAGATTTTCCAGCCGATACGCCCAAGCCCCATTACTTCCAGCGCAGGCGCTCGAAGGCGAATGGCGCAGCCGGCCCTGGCGCCAGGCCAGTGAGCTTGCTGCTGGCCGCCACCGCCATGCCCGGATAGGCCAGCACCGCCCACGGCGCTGCTTCGGCAAAGCGCCGCGCCGCCGCTTCATAGGCTTGCGCGCGCTTGCTGCGGTCGGGCGATGCTCGGCCGGCATCGATCAATTTATCGAAGCCTTCGTCGCACCAGTGGGCGGTGCTATTGCTGGCCGACTCGCAGCTGAGCAGATTGGCGTACAGTTCGTCCGGGTCCAGGCTATTACGCCAGCCCGACACGATGGTGTCGTGCTCGCCGGCACGGCCCTTGCGGCTTAGCTCGGCCGCATCGAGCAGCACAATGCGCGCCCTCACCCCGAGTTTGGCCCAGTCGGCCTGGATCAACTCAGCAGTTAGCTTGGGGTTGAGATTGGCCGCCCCGCCGCCCTGCGCCGCCCAGATGGTGGTATCAAAGCCCTGCAGCTGCCCTGCCTCGCGCAACAACTGGCGGGCAGCATCGAGCTTAGGATCGTGCTTTTCTGCAGCCGGCACGCCCCACAGCGCCTGGCCTGAATAGGGAAACCAGCCCACCTCCGCCTGCCCGCCAAACACCGAGGCGACAATGGCGCGCCGATCGATCACCAGACTCAGCGCCCGTCGCACCCGCGCATCGTCGAACGGCTTTTTGCGGGTATTGAAGGCGAGAAACGAGGTCACCTGGGGCTGGTAGCGGTACACGCTGACGCCGGCTGCGGTCTCCAGCATGGCGAGATCTTGCGGTTTCAGGCTCTCGGCCAGCGCGCATTCGCCGCTGCGCAGCTTTTGCGCGCGCACCGCCGGATCGGGAGTAATGCTGAACAGCAGCCGATCGATAGCCGGCTTGCCGCGAAAATAGCCGGGGTGAGCGGCGTAGCGGATGGTGCTGCCCTTGTCGTAGCGCACTAATTGGTAGGGCCCGGTGCCGACCGGCTCACTCGCCAGCTTGGCCAGCTGGCCACTGCGAGCCAGCTTGTCGCCATACTCGGCAGACACAATGGACATCGGCCACGACGCCATCAATACCGGAAACGGCGCATAGGGCTTGCTCAGGGTAAAGCGCACGGTATAAGCATCGAGCTTGTCGACCGAGCGGATCAGCTCCGCCCAGTTGCCCGATAACGCTCCAGGGAAGCCGGCCGGCGCCTGCGCGGCACCGGGGTGGCGGTTGTCGATCTGGCGTTGCACGCTCCACAGCACATCGTCGGCATTGAACGGCCGGCTCGGGCTGAACCAGGCGGTGCGCTGGAACACCACCTGCTTGCGCAGCACAAAGGTCCACACCGTGCCGTCGCTCGATGAAGTCCACGACTCGGCTAATTCGGGCGCCAAAGTCGCGCTGCCCGGCACGAAACCGACCAGCCGGTTATACAGCGCATAGGCAGCAGCACGATGGGTGGCCGCCGTATCGGACAGCGCCGAATCAAAACCATCGGCATCGGCTTCGGCGCAGAACACCAAAGGTGGCGCCGCCTGTGCCTGCACGCAGAGCCAGCAGGCCGCCAGGCAGCCGGCCAGCCCTGCCCGTTCCCCCCACATCAAGCCAATCAAGACCCTGAACATCACGCTGCCCGCTAGAACCGAAAGCGCGCAGCGTAATGCGGCAAGGCGGTTTTGTCGCGGGTGAGCGAGTACACCAGCTAACCGCATCGAGTTCCGAGCCAATGCACCAGGAGAAGGCCGCTCTGCAGTCATGCCGGCATGGGCAGCCCATTCGCGACCGCCCACCTGTGCTTGGCGCTGCCGGCCGGCACTTCATCCCATTTGAACGACGCGCGACCGACACCATGGCTATCGTTGCCGCCGTCATCACGCCCAAACCGGAGCTCACCATGGTAAAAAATCTGCGACACCTGCTGCTTTCCACCGCCCTGCTCACCGCCAGCGCCATTTGCCCGGCCGCCGGCTATATCGATGCCAAGGCCAGCGACCCCGATGGCAGCCCGCTGGATATCGGCATCTGGTACCCGAGCGCTGCGTCGACCGCGCCCATGGTCACCGGGCCGGTTTCACAGGATGTGGCAATTGCCGGCCCCATAAAAGGCGACCATCTGCCCTTGGTGCTGATTTCGCACGGCACCGGCGGATATAAATTCAGTCATTACGACACCGCCATTGCGCTCGCCAATGCCGGATTCGTCGTCGCGGCCGTCACCCATAGCGGCGACAATTATCAGGACAATAGCCGGGCGGTCTTTATTACCGAAAGACCGCGCCATATCAGCCGGGCGCTTGATTTTATGCTGACCGATTGGGCTGACCGAAACAAAATCGATGCCAGCCGCATCGGCATATTCGGTTTTTCGGCGGGCGGATTTACTGCGCTGGTGAATATTGGCGGCCAGCCCGATTTAAGCAAGATCGAACCGTTTTGCCAGGCGCATGCCGAGCACTTCGCCTGTACCCTGATCGCCAGAAAAAGCCAGAACAAAGCCTCAGAACCGCCACTGCGTCGCGGTGGTGTTGATCTGCGCTTCAAGGCGGCCGTTATCGCCGCGCCAGCACTGGGCTATACCTTTGCGCCAAATGGCTTGGACAAAGTCCGCATCCCGGTTCAGCTGTGGCGGGCCGAACAGGACGAGATCCTGCCCCACCCCTGGTATGACCAGCTGGTGCACGATGGCCTGCGCGGTCGCGATGATTACCGGGTGGTGGAAAACGCCGGGCATTTCGACTTTATGGCGCCCTGCAGCGCCGCGCTCGCCAAGCTGGTGCCAGCGATTTGCAGCAGTGCCATCGGGTTTGATCGAAGTGCGTTTCATGCAAAGTTCAATTCTGCCCTTGTGGAATTCTTCAAAGCAAAATTGAGTTGATCAAGCAAGCGCGCTGATCAGTGCCGTGGTGCAATGCTAATAAACGCATCGCACCACCATTTTCACCAAAATATCCGGCCTATACATAGGCCAGCCATGAAACATCTCAGAATCAATGACTGCTCGAGAGCTATGTATGGCTGTTTATATCTGCAATTGCCAGATCATAGGCCGTAACCAAGGCATCATTTGCATTTACCGGAATGTCAGGCTTTACCCCCACTTTCTCCCAATTTGCCTTGCTTATCGGACTAATCGGTTGAGCCACCGGCAGCAGTAAACTGAAGTGTGGCGTTGGCCATACGAATTGACACGCATGGGCACCACCACCAGACGTTTCACCGATCACGGTTGCTCGCCCCGTGGCTTGTAAATCATAAGCCAGCATTTCCGCACCGGAAAAGGTGTAATGGGCCAGCAGAAGGTACACCGGCTTTTCCTCACCAAAGCGCTGTCCGGGCACCCAGTCCTGGGTGTGGAATTGTTCAACCTTGTTGTTCTGTCGTAGGTGCAATGCACTCAAGCTGGTTCGTTTATTGAATAAATAGCTGCACAGCCAGGTAACCGTGGCAGGGTCTCCGCCACAGCAATTTCTCAAGTCAATGATCAGCGCATTGCTTTTTGCCAGCAGCGTCATGGCCGCTGTTATGTATTCAGCAGCTTTGCCGTGCTCAACGAACTCCCGAAAAGCAATGTAACCAATATTTCCTTCAAGAAATTCTATTTTCGATATCCCAAATGAAATTTGCTCAACATGCTGTTGCCGATCATTTTGTTCAAAAACAGCATCACCATCGGTCTCTGGCATATGTGGCTCGACAAAGTAGCGAACCCGCAAGTGCTCGTCATTTGAGACATGACGAAGATCGGCAGTAATGGCACTAGCCAATTCTTCCGGCGTACTGGCTGCATCATACTCACCCGTACTTAACCGCGCCTCCAAAAAGGCACTGATAGAATCAGCAATATCTGCAAAAACATATTTTTTGGATATTTGATGCTGTATATTTCCCACCAGCTCACGCAGCGCTTGTGCATTCATTTTTATGACACATTTTGAATTAATTAAGTCTGCATCCAGAATCATTATTACTTGAAGGCGCGATCCAATCACGCCTTCAAGCCACAACACGACTCAGCGCATCACTGCGCCCATCCATCAAGCCAGCAACTTGGCCTCGGTCTTGCCGTATTTCAGGGTCTTTTCATCCGGCAGGAAGATGCCAGTGTGTTCATTGCGGCCCTGCAAGATATAGCGGGCGCCGGTCTTGCCGATGGCTTCGGCCGCCGATTTGCTGCGCTCGCCGATTTCGCCTTTTTTCAGGCGATTAACCACCACGCCGAGCTTGGTATCGGCGAAGTCCTTCAGCATCCATGCATCGCCATCGCTATCGCCCAGCACCATGGCCGGGCCATAGCCCTTGCTGGCGACCAGCACATTGTTGATGCCGACCGTCTTGCCCGGCCCCCAGTTGAAGTGCCATCCCTTGCGATACACGCTGTCGTACTTGCCGTCCTTCATTTCCAGGCGCAGGCCGATCACGTTCTCGGCCGGTACGTTGTAGCCATACTTGGCATTGCCGGCAAACACCCGCACCACATCGTCAAGCGAGGCGGTCGAGACATAGACATCGATGCCATTGGCACGCAGGGTATGCATCAGCGTGGCCATTTCGGTGTGGATGCGCAGGCCGAAGAAGTGCGATGCGCTGATCTGACCGGCCTTGCCCGGCAGCTTGTCCGAGCTGGCCAGCTTGCCCTTGCGCAGGGCATCGCCCAAATTGGCGTCGTTGGATGCTTCGGTCATCGCCTGCACTTCAGCCGGGCTCATATTCTTGAAGAAATAGATCACCCATTTGTAGCCGACTTCAATCGGCTGGCTGTCGCAAATGGCGTCGTACCTGAACTCGAGCTTGGGGCGCAGATCCTTGACCTGCTCGCTGGCCTGTATCTGCTCCAGGCTCTGGCTGCCGGCCATGCCCTTGAAATTGGCGTGCAGCCAGCGGTAATCGGCTTCCACATCGGCGGCGATGTCTTCCATCAGCACCGGCTTGCCGTCCACATTCTTGTAGTCGGCGGCAAACGGGCCGTTGGGCACGCCCTGGCGCACCACGCTGGCGAATTCATCGGGGCTGAGCTTGAAGGCCAGATGCTCGATCTGGTACATGAACAGCGCTTCTTCGCAGTCGTTCATGATGCAGGTGTTGTCCCAGTCGAACACCGCATAGGGCTTTTTTTGCGGGTTGTAGTTCGGGCTGGCCTTGCCCACCGTTTGCAAAAAGCGGTTGATCTCGCCGGCATTGAAGGCCGACCAGCGCGCCGGGTCGATCGGCAACAGATTGGCGGCATCGGCGGGCGCTGCGGCGGCCTGGGCGGTGGCGGCAAGGGCCGGGACAGTCAGCAGGCTGCCAGTGCCGATGGTCTTCAACAGGGTACGACGGTTCATGGATATCTCCTTGGGATGCTGCTCGCACAATGCTGCGCGGCGGGGAAAGCCGGCGATTGTGCAATGTTTATGACAAAAATGCTGTGCCGGATTACCAAGGGCAGCGTAGCAGGCCGGTGCAAAAAAGCGTGTGCAGGATGCAGCACCGCCAATCAGCTCGCCTGCAGCAGTGCCAGCGCGCTGCCGTGCAGGGCGGCATTGCCAGCGGCCAGCACGTCGCCGGCGGAGTCGCGGGTAAGCGGCCGGCCCTGCCAGTCCGTCATCACTCCGCCGGCGCCTTCGACTACCGGCGCCAGTGCGGCAAAGTCATGCAGCTTCAGGCCATGCTCGGCCACCAGCTCCAGCCCGCCACCGGCCAGCAAGGCATATAGATAGGCATCGCCCCCCCACACGGTAAAGCGCGCCGCTGCCTGCAGCCGGGCAAACTGTTCGCCCGCCGCACCGGGCAGGTATTGCGGGCCGGTGGAACCGAGCTTGGCCTGCGCCAGCGAGGCGATGGCCGATGCCTTGATCGGCTGGCCATTCAGGCTGCTGCCCTGCCCGGCCACACCCACCCAGCGCTCGTTCAGCACCGGCTGGTCGATCAGGCCCAGCACCGGTTTGCCATGGTGCAACAGGCCGATCAGGGTGCAGAAGGTAGGCCGGCCGATGATAAAGCTCTTGGTGCCATCAACCGGGTCGAGCACCCACACCCACTCGGCATCGTCACGCTCCACGCCGAACTCCTCGCCGATAATGCCGTGCTCGGGCAGCAATTGGGCCAGCAGCGCCCGCATCGCCTGCTCGGCGCCGCGATCGGCCAGGGTGACCGGGCTGGCATCGGCCTTGTCGTCGATCGCCAGGCCGCTGCGGTAGTAAGGCAGGATGGCAGCGCGGGCGGCATCGGCCAGCTGGTGGGCAATCGGCAGAAAGTGGGCGGCTTGGCTCATGGTGGCAATCAAAGTCAATTCGGGCCGCTAATGTAGCAGCTTGGCCATGATCGCCAAAGGAAGCTCTGAACAAATCGAGTCTTCAAACGGCAGGGTCGGCCCCGGGGAACCCGGGGCTTAGGCGTCAATTAGTAAACTATTGATACTTCACGGTTATACCCCACCCCCTCCGCCCCCGCATTTCGCGGGGGAGCCTGACGGGTGGCCGGTTTACCGGCCGGGCACCCGTAGGACAT
>NZ_JAYRLZ010000324.1:0-4382 GCF_041904975.1 Chitinimonas sp.
GCTCGCAAGGCGAGGCTGCATCGGACGCCTATATGGCGGTTGAAAAGGCCTTTATCGCCAAGGATGCTGCCAAGACCCGTACTGCGGCAGACCAGATGAGCAAGGACCAGGCTGGTCACGCACTGACTGCCCGCGCCATGCTGATGGCGGCCAAGGCGGCTTTCGACGCGCACGACCTCGACAAGGCGCGCAGCGCGCTGGAGTGGGTGGTGGCCAATGCCAAGGAAGATGCGGTGATCGATCTGGCCAAGCTGCGCCTTGCCGCGGTGCTGATGGATCAGAAGCAATTCGATGCCGCCTTCAAGATGGTCGATATGCCAAAGACCGATGCCTATAGCAGCTTGTTCGCCGATGCACGCGGCGATGCGCTGGCCTTGAAGGGCGATGCGGCAGGCGCCAAGAAGGCCTACCAGGACGCCATCAACAAGCTGGAAAAAACCGCGCCGGCGCGCCAGCTGATCGAAACCAAGCAAGCGGCGTTGGGGGTTTGATGAAGACGCTCGCACCCCTGGGTATTGCGCTGTTGCTGGCGGCATGTGCCGGTACCGACAATAGTCCGGTTCCGACGCCGCTGGCGGAAGTAAAGAACACGGTTCGCTTCGAACCAGCCTGGAAAGCCAGCCTTGGCAGCGGCAAGCTGTTCCGTTTCGCTCCGGCGCAAGGCAGTGATGCTGTATACATGGCCAGCGTGGATAGTCTGGGCGGATTTGCCCAGGCCGATGGCCGCAAGCTGTTCGATGCCAAGGCTGATAAACCATTGGCCGGCGGTATCGGCGCTGGTAGTGGCATTCTGGTGGCCGGCACGCTCAAGGGCGATGTGCTCGCCTATGATCTGGCCGGCAAGCTGAAGTGGCAGGCGCGGGTATCGAGCGAGGTGGTAGCCCCGCCCGTGGTGGTGGACGGCGTGGTGGTGGTGCGCAGCATCGATGGCCGGGTGGCTGGCCTGGATGCCGCTACTGGCGCCAATCGCTGGCAGTTCCAGCGCAGCCAGCCATCCTTGGTATTGCGTACCTACTCGCCGGTGGCCGTGGCTGATGGCAATGTGTTTGTCGGCATGGCGGCGGGTCGACTGGCCGCGCTGTCGGCTTCTGACGGCAAGGTGCTGTGGGAATCCACGGTCGCGCAGCCAAAGGGCGCAACCGAGCTGGAGCGCCTCAGCGACGTCAGTTCTACCCCCGCCATTGATCGCGGCACCGTCTGTGCCGTAGCGTTTCAGGGTAAGGTGGCATGCTTTGCCACCAGCAACGGCACCATGCTGTGGTCGCGCGAGATCTCCAGCTATGTAGGCCTGGCGATCGACAGCGAGGCAGTCTATGTCACCGACGAGGTTGGCAATGTCCAGGCGTTTGATCGCACCGGCGGCCGCAGCCTGTGGAAGCAGACAGCCTTGTATGGCCGCCGCGTGTCGGCGCCGGTAATCTGGAATGGCCAGCTGGCCGTGGGTGACTTTGAAGGTGTCATCCACCTGCTGGCGCCAAGCGACGGTCGCTTTGTTGCCCGTCAGAATACTGACAAGAGTCGGGTGCTGGTTGCTCCCCGCGTCATTGGTGAACGTCTGCTGGTGCAGACCGAGTCCGGTGGTTTGTTCGCCTTTACCGCCAAGTGACCGGCAAGTCTGAAACGAGTATCGAGAAATGAAACCGACCATCGCCCTTGTTGGCCGACCGAATGTAGGTAAATCCACGCTGTTCAACCGGCTCACCAAGAGCCGCGATGCGCTGGTGGCCGACCTGCCGGGCCTGACCCGTGACCGTCACTATGGTCACGGCAAGGTGGGTGGCAAACCCTATCTATGTGTGGATACCGGCGGTTTCGAGCCGGTTGCCGATGACGGCATCCTGCATGAGATGGCCCGCCAGACCCTGCAGGCGATCGACGAGGCCGATGCGGTGGTGTTCATTGTCGATGCGCGGGTTGGTCTGACCCCGCAAGACAAGCTGATTGCCAACCGGCTGCGCCAGCTGGATCGCCCGGTACGACTGGCAGTCAACAAGGCCGAAGGCATGCCATCGGCCGTGGTGTCGGCCGAGTTCTACGAATTGGCGCTGGGTGAGCCATGGCCGATTTCTGCCAGCCATGGTGAAGGCGTGCGCGGTCTGCTCGACGATATCCTCAGTGGCTTTGATGTGCCGCCGGAAGAAGAGCAGGTCGATCACCCCAAGTTCGCCATCATCGGTCGCCCGAATGTCGGCAAATCCACCCTGGTCAACGCCATTCTCGGCGAAGAGCGGGTGATTGCCTTCGACGCGCCAGGTACCACGCGCGATTCGATCTATATCGATTTCGAACGCAATAACAAACAGTACACGGTGATCGACACCGCCGGCGTGCGCAAGCGCGGCAAGGTCAATGAGGCTCTCGAGAAATTTTCGGTAGTGAAGACCATGCAGGCGATCGAAGACGCCAATGTGGTGGTGCTGGTGCTGGATGCGCGCCAGGATGTGGCCGAGCAGGATGCCCATATCGCCGGCTTTGCACTGGAAGCTGGTCGCGCCATGGTGGTGGCGGTCAACAAGTGGGAAGGGCTGGACCTGTACCAGCGCGATCAGGTGAAGCGCGATATTGCGCGCAAGCTGGGTTTTCTCGGCTTTGCCCGCTTCCACTTTATTTCGGCACTGGAAGGGCAGGGCGTCGGCGATCTGTTTGCCAGCATCGACGCCGCCTACCAGGCCGCCATGGTCAAGCTGCCTACGCCACGCCTGACTCGCGCTTTGCAGCTCGCTGTGGAAAAGCAGAATCCGCCACGTGCCGGCTTGGTGCGCCCGAAGATGAAGTATGCTCACCAGGGCGGCACCAATCCGCCAGTGGTGGTGGTGCACGGAACCGCACTGGAGCATGTGCCGGATAGCTACTGGCGCTATCTTGAACATGCCTTCCTGAAGATGTTCAAATTGCAGGGTACGCCTTTGCAGGTGCAGTTCAAAAAAGGTGACAATCCGTATGGTGCCAAGCCGGGCGAATTCAAGCCGGATCAGAAAGGTGTCATGCGGGGTGAGAAGAAGCCGACCAAGAAATCGGATGGTAAAGTAGCCAGGAAAACAGGCTGACGCTTGTGCTTGGTGGAAAAGCTGCTAAAAGTGACTGGTGGCACCGGTAGATTATCGGCCGGAATTGGACGGAATTTCGTCGTTTTTTCAATTACATAGTGGAGAATTACCAATGAGTGCAAAAGGGCAAATGCTACAAGACCCGTTTCTGAACATTCTGCGCAAGGAACATGTACCGGTCTCCATTTACCTGGTGAATGGCATCAAGCTGCAAGGCCAGATTGAATCTTTCGATCAATATGTGGTGCTGTTGCGTAATACCGTGACCCAAATGGTCTACAAGCACGCCATTTCGACCGTGGTGCCCGCTCGCCCCGTCAGCATTCCTTACGACAAGGATCCGGCTGCCGCGCCGGCCGAGGCCTGATTTTTCTGCAGTTCATGCCAACGGGGCGCTGTGCGCCCCGTTTTGCCGTAGTCCGTATCAGTTTGCTAATGAAAGATGCGCGTGTTTGAACGCCACCAAGGCGGCGATAAGGCCGTTCTGGTCTGTCTCGATTTCAATGAGCCGGACTATCTGGAAAATATCGAAGAATTCAAGCTATTGGTCGAGGGTAACGGCTATCGCGCCCTCGCCATCGTCCAGGGCAAACGTCAAAAGCCTGATGCAAAACTGTTTGCCGGCAGCGGCAAGGTCGAGGAAATCGCCGCCGCCGTGCGTGCCTGCGATGCCCAGACCGTGATTTTCAACCATGCCCTGTCGGGCGCGCAGGAACGAAATCTCGAGCGGGCGCTCGAATGCCGCGTGTCGGATCGGGTGAGATTGATTCTGGATATCTTTGGCCAGCGTGCTCGCTCCAATGAGGGCAAGCTGCAGGTGGAGTTGGCGCAGCTGCAGTACGCGTCCACCCGCCTGGTGCGCGGCTGGACTCACCTGGAGCGGCAACGTGGCGGTATCGGTGCGCGCGGCGGTCCCGGTGAAACCCAGCTGGAAATGGATAAGCGCATGATCACCGAGCGGGTCAAGCGCCTCAAGGACAAGTTGGGCGACTTGCAGCGCCAGCGCGATACTCAGCGCCGCGCCCGCGAGCGAAGCAAGCAGTTCTCGGTGTCGCTGGTCGGCTATACCAATGCCGGCAAGTCCACCCTGTTCAATGCCTTGACGCATGCCAATGCCTACGCGGCTGACCAGCTGTTTGCCACCCTCGATACCACCAGCCGCAAGCTGTTTCTCGACCCGCAGCACTCCATCGTCCTGTCCGACACGGTGGGCTTTATTCGCGATTTGCCGCATGGTCTGGTAGCGGCTTTTCGGGCCACCCTGGAAGAGACGGTGCGGGCCGATCTGCTGCTGCACGTCGTGGATAGCGCCAGCGACACGCGCGACGCGCAGAT